>DASYKC010000215.1:0-29579 GCA_035995885.1 Caldimonas sp.
AATCGCCGCCAGCGCGGCGAGGCCGATCCAGGCGCCTTGCCAGGCGTGCGTCGCGGCGCGCTCGGCGAGCGCGGGAACGACAAGCGCCGAGGCGACGATGCCGACGCCGGTGCCGCCGTAGTAGATGCCGAGAACGAGGCCCGCGGTTGCCGGGCTCGTCGCCGCGAGCGGGTTCGCGGGCGCGCGCGGGTTCGAAGGCGCGGATGAGTTCGCGACCGCGGACGGGTTCGCGAGCGTGGGAAGGCTCGCGCGGGCGGCCGACGGCGCCGTCGCCGGCGTCGCGATCAGGCGCGCCGCGAGCAGGCCGCCGGTGATGAAGGTCGCGGCGCTGCCGACGCCCGTGACGAAGCGCAGCGCGTACAACGCGGCGTCGGCGACGACGAGGCCATGTCCGAACAGCGCGAGCGCGGTCACGGCGATGCCGACGAGGAACACGCTGCGCGCGCCGAAGCGGCGCAGCGCGGCCGGGGTGGCGAGCGCGCCGGCGAGGTAGCCGGCGGCGTTGACGGTGTTCATCGCGCCGGCGACGAAGTAGCTCCAGCCGAGGTCGGCGCGCATCGGCGGCAGCAGCAGCGCGTACGAGAAGCGCGCCAGGCCGAGCGAGACCGCGGAGCCGAGGGCGAGCGCGGCGGCGACGGCGAGCGTCGGCAGCGGCCGGCGTTCGCTCATGCGCCGCGCGCGGCGAGAAGCGCCTCCGCGACCTCGACGAAGCCGCGGCCGCGATCGAGCGCCGTGATGAACGCGGGCCACTGCCGCAGGCGGTCGGCGAAGTCGGCGAGGTTGGCGACGCCGACCGAGAGCGGGAAGCTTGCGAACATCAGCTCGTCGTTGGTCGAGTCGCCGACGTAGAGCCAGTCGTCGCGCTCGGCGCCGAGGTCGCGGCCGAGCAGACGGTTGACGATCCAGGCCGCGCCGCTCAGCTTGCTGTGCGCGCCGAACCAGCCGTTGACGTGGATCGAGCTGACGGTCGCGTTCATCCCTTCGCTCCGCATCAGCGCGACGACCTCGTCGATCCGCGCCTCGTCGAGCTGCGCGAACTCGGCGTGGTCGATGGCGATGTCGGTGACGCGGCCGGCGCTGTCCTGCGCCAGCGTCGCGCCCGGGATCTCGGCGACGATCCGCGCCGCGACGGCGCGCAGGCGCTCGGCGTTGGCGCGGCGCACCGGCTCGGGATCGACGTAGTCGACGCGGACCGCGTCGCCGTCGCGGACGAGGGCGACCGCGCCGTTCTCGGCGACGACTGCGGCGAGCGGCGTCTGGGCGGCGATCGCGCGGCTCCAGCCCATCGGCCGGCCGGTGACGGCAATCACCGGCAGCCCCGCTTCGCGCAGCGCTGCGAGCGCGGCGACGACGCCCATCGGAATCGCGCCCTCGGTCGTCAGCGTGTCGTCGACGTCGGTGAGGACGCCGCGAACGCCGGCGAGGCGGCGCGGATCGCAGCGCGACCACGGCGCGACGGAAGGCGGAATCACGCGCGGGATGATAAGAGTCCCGGACGCCGGGTCATTCGCGCCACGCTAGAATCGAGTCGCTGTCCAAGGAGCGTTGCAAGGCAGGACCCGCGGGTCCGAGTCCCAGGCTTGGCACAGTTCCACATTGCAACCGCGCTCACCCGCACGATGGTCCTCGTGGGTGAGCTCTGCCTCCCTTCCGACGTCCGTTCTGCGGGTTCCTTTGTTCGATGGAGCCTTTGAAATGAACGCCGTCCTGAAGCCGCAAGCCACCGCCCCGCACATCGTCGCCGACCTCGCCCTCGCCGCTTGGGGCCGGAAGGAAATCCGCATCGCCGAGACCGAGATGCCCGGCCTCATGGCGATTCGCGAGGAGTTCGCAAAGAGCCAGCCGCTGAAGGGCGCGCGCATCGCCGGATCGCTGCACATGACGATCCAGACCGCCGTCCTGGTCGAGACGCTGCAGGCGCTCGGCGCCGACGTGCGCTGGGCCTCGTGCAACATCTTCTCGACCCAGGACCACGCCGCCGCTGCGCTCGCCGCGCAGGGAACGCCGGTCTTCGCCTACAAGGGCGAGACGCTCTCGGACTACTGGGACTACACCCACCGCATCTTCGAATTCGCCGGCGCGAACGCCAAAGGCGAAGGCCCGAACATGATCCTCGACGACGGCGGCGACGCGACGCTCCTGATGCACCTCGGCAAGCGCGCGGAGAAGGACCTCGGCGTCATCGCCAAGCCGACGAGCGAGGAGGAGACCTGCCTCTTCGCCAGCATCAAGGCCAGGCTCGCCGACGACCCGACCTGGTATTCGAGGAAGGCCGCCGAGATCGTCGGCGTCACCGAGGAGACGACGACCGGCGTGCACCGCCTGAAGGAGATGAGCGTCAAGGGCACGCTGCTCTTCCGTGCCATCAACGTCAACGACTCGGTGACCAAGAGCAAGTTCGACAACCTCTACGGCTGCCGCGAATCGCTGGTCGACGGCATCAAGCGCGCGACCGACGTGATGATCGCCGGCAAGGTCGCCTGCGTCGCCGGCTACGGCGACGTCGGCAAGGGCTCGGCGCAGGCGCTGCGCGCGCTCTCGGCGCAGGTCTGGGTGACCGAGATCGATCCGATCAACGCGCTCCAGGCGGCGATGGAAGGCTACAAGGTCGTGACGATGGAGTACGCCGCCGACAAGGCCGACATCTTCGTCACCACGACCGGCAACAAGGGCGTCATCCGCCACGAGCACATGGCGGCGATGAAGGACCAGGCGATCGTCTGCAACATCGGCCACTTCGACAACGAGATCGACATCGCCTCACTCGAGAAGAGCTGCACCTGGGAAGAGATCAAGCCGCAGGTCGACCACGTGATCTTCCCCGACGGAAAAAGGATCATCCTGCTCGCCAAGGGCCGGCTGGTGAACCTCGGCTGCGGCACCGGCCACCCGAGCTTCGTCATGTCGTCGAGCTTCGCCAACCAGACGATCGCCCAGATCGAGCTCTTCACGCACAGCGACTTCTACGAAGTCGGCAAGGTCTACGTCCTGCCCAAGCACCTCGACGAGAAGGTCGCGCGTCTGCACCTGAAGAAGGTCGGCGCGATGCTGACCGAGCTCAGCGACGAGCAGGCGGCCTACATCGGCGTGCCGAAGCAAGGGCCGTACAAGCCCGACACCTACCGCTACTGAGCGGCTGGCGAGGCGAGCCGATGCGTGCCGACCAGCTCCTCGTCGAGCGCGGCATGGCGCCGACGCGATCGGCCGCGCAGCGACTGATCGCGACCGGCGCCGTGCGCTGGCGCGCGGCCGCCGGCTGGCGCGTGCCGGCGAAGGCGGGCGAGGACCTGCCGAGCGGCGCCGACGTCGAGATCACCGACGATGCCGAGCTGCGCTTCGTCTCGCGCGGTGGCCTGAAGCTCGATGGCGCGCTGACGCGCCTCGGCCTCGACGTCGCCGGCCTCACCTGCCTCGACATCGGCCAGAGCACCGGCGGCTTCACCGACGTGCTGCTGCAGCGCGGCGCGACGCACGTCGTCGGCGTCGACGTCGGCCACGGCCAGCTCCATCCGCGCCTCGCCGCCGACCCGCGCGTGATCGCGCTCGAAGGCGTCAACGCGCGTCATCTCGACGCGAGCCAGCTGCCGTTCGCGCGCTTCGACCTCGTCGTCGGCGACCTCTCGTTCATCTCGCTGACGCTGGTGCTGCCGGCGCTCGTGCCGCTGCTCGGCGGGCCGCTGCTTCTGCTCGTCAAGCCGCAGTTCGAGCTGCAGCCCGTCGACATCGGCGCCAACGGCCAGGTCAAGGACGCGAGCGCCTACGGCCACGTCGAGAAGAAGCTGCGCAAGGCGGCGGACAAGCACGGCCTCGGGGTTCACGACTGGTTCGACAGCGCGACGCCCGGCAGCGAAGGCGCGCGCGAGTTCTTCCTTCACGCGACGCTCGCGAGCGACCGAGACCCCTTGCCATGACGACACCGCTCCCCGTCCCGGTCAGCTTCGAGTTCTTCCCGCCCAACACGCCGGTCGGCAGCGAGAAGCTGAAGGCGGTCGTCAGCGAGCTCGCGGCCGTCGAGCCGGAGTTCTTCAGCGTCACCTACGGGGCCGGCGGCTCGACCCGCGACAAGACGCTGGCGACGGTGAGCGACATCGCCGCGCTCGGCCAGGAAGCGGCGCCGCACCTGTCGTGCGTCGGCTCGACCCGCGACGGCATCTCCGCGATCCTCGCGACCTACCGGGCGCAGAAGATCCGCCGCCTGGTCGCGTTGCGCGGCGACCTGCCGAGCGGCACCGCGACCGCGGGCGAGTTCCGCTACGCCAGCGAGCTGATCGCGTTCATCCGCGAGACCCAGGGAACGGACTGGTTCATCGAGGTCGCGGCCTACCCCGAGTACCACCCGCAGCAGCGCTACGCCAAGCGCGACCTGCAGCACTTCGCCGCCAAGGTGAAAGCGGGCGCGAACTCGGCGATCACCCAGTTCTTCTTCAACCCCGACGCCTACTTCCACTATGTCGACGAGGTGCGCGCCCTCGGCGTCGAGGTGCCGATCGTCCCCGGCATCATGCCGTTCCACAACTTCGCGAAGATCGCCCAGTTCGCGGCGCGCGACGGCATCGAGATCCCGCGCTGGGTCGCGCTCAAGATGGAGGGCTTCATGGACGATGCGGCGTCGATCCGCGCCTTCGGCCTCGACGTCGTGACGCGACTGGCGCGGCGCCTGATCGAAGGCGGCGCGCCGGGGCTGCACTTCTACACGCTCAACCAGTCGCCGCTGACGCTCGAGATCTGCAGGCGCCTCACTTCATCCTGAGCGGGGCGAAGGACCTGCGGGCTGGCGCCTGCCGGGGTCCTTCGCTGCGCTCAGGATGACAGAAGAGGGATCACGGCCGTTGCCACATCACGCCATCCTCGGTGAGCAGGGCGTCGAGCGGGAGGTCGTCGGGCGACGAGCGCAGGAACGGCAGGAAGCCGTGCGTGAAGCTGACGCCGACCGTCACCGGCTTGCGCGCCAGCGCACGCAGCGTCCGGTCGAAGAAGCCGCCGCCGTAGCCGAGGCGCGCGCCGCCGGGGCCAAAGCCGAGACAGGGAACGACCAGGAGCTGCGGCAAGAACTGGTCGGTGCCCTTCGGCTTGGGGATGTCGTAGGCGTCGAGCTCGGTCTCGCAGCCCGGATACCAGACGTGAAAGCGCAGCGAATCGGTCTTGCGATCGGCGACCGGCAGGCCGATCCGGCGCGGCTCGCCGTCGCCGCCCGCCTCGCTCCAGCGGTAGAGCGCTGGCAGCGGATCGAACTCGCCCTTGATCGGCCAGTAGGCGCCGATCGATCGCTCGCGCCGGCCGATCAGCCAGGCGCGCAGGATCTGCTGCAGCCGGACCGATCGCTCGAGCCGGTCAGGCAGCGCCTGCCGGGCGGCGACGAGCTTCCTGCGTTGCGATTCGAGCTCGTTCGCGGGGGGCGGCGCCGACATCGTTCGATGATCCTGTTCGCGTCCCGGCATCGAGGCCGATGCTGGTGCGGGCGCCGGCGCTATTGTGCAGAACCGTCGCCTCGGCGAGCGCGCGCGTGCGCGATTCCGACAGCGGGCCGAACAACAGGGCGCCGGCGAGCAGCGCGACCAGGGCCGCGGCCGTGCCGGCGCCGACGCGCCGGACCGGATCGACGATCTCCCAGCAGCGGCCGAACATCGCCCGCACGGCAGCGCCGATGCGTTCGCTGATCGGCGTCGGCTTCCAGGCGACCAGCGCCGGGTCGCTCTCGTCCAACGCCTCGACCAGGCTGCGACCCGCGGCCGGGACCCTCAGGACGGCGCCGCTCTCGACGACGTGGTCGTCGAGATCGCCGGAGCGCGTCAACCAGACGCGGCCGTGCAGGACCTCGAGCTCGCCGCCGCCCGAGCCGAGCGGCATGATCGAGCCGCCGCGGAGGGTTTGCACATGGTGACGCGGCGAGACCAGGCCGCTCCAGACATCTTGCGTATGCATCATCGATCTCCTTGTTTACCGTGCCGCTATGATCGGCGTTCCTCCTAGGTAAATCCAATGAAATCGGGCTTGGTCATTGATGCGTCTGCCGCATGAGTGCGCGTTCGCGACGGCCGCTTTCGCTGACCAATCTGCGCGCCTTCGAAGCGGTCGCGCGGACGCTCAACTTCGGCGCCGCGGCGACGGAGCTTCACGTCACCCAGTCGGCGGTCAGCCGCCAGATCAAGGGCCTCGAGGACGAGCTCGGCGCCCAGCTCTTCGTGCGCGGCACGCGCCACGTCCAGATCGCGCCCGACGGGCAGACGCTGCTGCGCGCCGTCGAGCCGCTGCTCGCCAAGCTCGACAACAGCGTCCAGCACATCCGCCGCGCGCGCGGTCGCCAGCGCGTCAGCGTCGCGACCTTCGCGTCGTTCGGCTCGCTCTGGCTGCTGCCGCGCATCGAGGCGTTCCAGCGCGCCAATCCCGACATCGACATCCGCGTCTCGGCGCACGACTCGATCGCCGATCTCGACGACGACCCCGAGCTCGACCTCGCCCTGCGCTACCTGAGCCCGGCGCAGGTCGAGGCCGACGCCGTCCACCTCTTCGACGAGACCCTGACGCCTACGGTCAGCCGAAGCCTCTGGGAGCGGATCAAGAACGGGACCGCGCCGCAGCTCGCGCGCCCGGCCGACCTCGTCGGCCAGACGCTGCTCGAGGAAGACGACGACCGCGCCAGCACCGAGTTCCTGAGCTGGCGCCACTGGCTCGCCTGCCACGACCAGCCGACGCTCGAGCCGCAGCGCTGGCTCTATCTCAACTTCACGTACCAGCAGGTGCAGGCCGCCCTCGCCGGCCACGGCGTCGCGTTGGCGCGCGTGCCGCTCGTCTTCGAGGCGCTGCAGCGCGGCGAGCTGGTCGAGCCGTTCGGCGAGGCCGGTCGCATCACGAGCCCGTTCTCGTACTGGATGCTGGTCGCGCCGAGCAGCCGCGCGCGGCCGGAAGTGGCGCAGTTCTGCGCCTGGGTCGAGGCCGAGGCGAAGGCCACGCGCGACGCCGTCGGCGCCAAGCCGCCGCCCTGCTGAGCCCGCTCGCTAGCGAACCCCACGCTCGGTGACGATCAAGGCGAGCGGAACATCGTGCGGCCGCGCCGCGAAGGTGGCGAGGTCGATCTCGGCGAACGACCAGGCGAGGCCGATCGCAACCGCGTGCGGGTGCGCGGCGAGCCAGCGGTCGTAGTAGCCGCCGCCGTAGCCGAGGCGATGGCCCGCGGCCGTGAAGCCGACGCAGGGCACGACGACGACGTCGGGAACGACCGCGGCACCGTCGCTCGAAGCGATGCCGCATTCGTCGGCGACGGTTGGCACGGCACCGTCCCAGCGCCTGAACTCCATCGATCGCGGCGAGCGCCGTGCATATGGCAGCGCACGCATCACTTTGTCGAAGGCCGCGTCGGCGGCGAGCTCGCTGGCTGCGTTAAATTCCGATCGCAACGGCCAGTACAGGCCGAGGCACGCCGGCTCGAGGGGAACAAGGGCAGCACGCAGGTGATCGGAAAGCAGGGCGCTGGCGGCGTCGAGCCCGGCCGAGGCGACGAAGGCCTCGCGCTCGGCCAGCAATCGGGCCCGCAGCGATCGCCGTGCGCTGCGCTCGGCCTCGGTGCTTGCGTTCGGCGGCTCGGGCGCGACGTTCACGTGGGGATCAGGACGCGAGTGACGACAGCAGATCGGATCGATCCAGTATATGAGGCGGCTTCTCGGGCGCCTTCGCCGCGGCGCTCGGCCCGCGCGCGCCTGGCGCGGGTGCTCGCGCCGCTGTCGCTGGTGCTGCTCGCGCTCGCCGCGGCCCTGCCGCGGGCCGCCTTCGCGCAGGGCGAGACGACGGTCGTCGATGCGCGCGACGCCTTCCGGCGCCACGACCGCGTCCGCCTCGCCGCCCTCAAGGCGCAGGCCGCGGCCGAGCGCAATCCGCTCGCGATGTGGGTCGACTACTGGGAGCTGACGAACCGGATCAACGAGGTCCAGCCGCCCGAGTTCGCCGCCTTCGCGCAGCAGTGGAGCGGCACCTATGTCGAAGACCGCCTGCGCAACGACTGGCTGCTCGAGCTGGTCCGCCGCCGCGACCGCGCCGCCTTCGCCGCCGAGTACCCGCGCTTTCGCATGAACGACGACCGCGAGGTGACCTGCTTCGCGCTCGCCAACGACCAGCTCTCGGGCAAGGACGTTCGCGACGCCGGCCTCGCCGCCTGGCTGGCGCAGAAGGACGCCGACGACGGCTGCGCCTTCCTCGCCGCGACGCTCGTCGAGGCGAAGCAGCTCGCGCCGGCCGACCTCTGGAAGAAGGTCCGCGCCGGCATCGAGGCGGGCAAGCCGCGCGCGGCGCGCCAGGCGGCGGCCCTGATCTCCGACAGCACGGCGGCGGCGATGGCCGATGTCGTCGACAGTCCGGCGCGCTTCCTCGCCAAGAAGGCAGGCACGGCGACGCGCGCCGGCGCCGAGCTCGCGACGCTCGCGATCGCACGCCTCGCCGCGACCGACAGCGAGTCGGCGGCCGCCCTTCTCGCCGACCGCTGGGAGCGCGCGCTGCCGGGCGACCTCGCGTCGTACGCGTGGGCGAGCGTCGCGCGCCAGACCGCGATCAAGCTGCAGCCGGAGGCCTCCGACCAGTTCCTGCGCGCCGGCCGCGTCCTCGGCAAGAGCGGCCGCGAGATCGATCTCTCCGACGACACGCTGGCGTGGAAGGCGCGCGCCGCGCTGCGCGCCGACAACGGCCGCGCCCGCTGGCAGCAGGTCGTCCAGGCGATCAACGCGATGTCGCCGACCGAACAGAAGGAGCCGACCTGGGTCTACTGGAAGGGGCGCGGCCTGCAGGTGCTCGCGCGCGATTCGCAGGAAGGCGAGGCGCTTCTCGCAACCAGCCGCGAGCTGCTCGGCAGCATCGCCACGCAGCTCAACTTCTACGGCGCGCTCGCCGCCGAGGACCTCGGCCAGACGCCTGCGCTGCCGGCGAAGCCGGCGCCGCTGACTGCCGGCGAGCGCGAGGCTGCCGCCGCCGACCCGGGCCTCGGACGCGGCCTGATGCTGATCGCGATCGGACTGCGCGGCGAAGGCGTTCGCGAGTGGAACTACTCGATCCGCGGCTTCGGCGATCGCGAGCTGCTCGCCGCCGCACAGCTCGCCTGCGATCGCGAAGTCTGGGACCGCTGCATCAATACCAGCGACAAGACGCGCGCCGAGGTCGACATGGAGCAGCGCTTCCCGACACCGCTGCGCAAGGACGTCGTGGCGCGGGCCAAGGAGATCGGCCTCGACCCGGCGTTCGTGTACGGCCTGATCCGCCAGGAGTCGCGCTTCATCCTCGATGCCCGCTCCGGCGTCGGCGCCGCCGGCCTGATGCAGCTGATGCCGGCGACGGCGAAGTGGACGGCCAGGAAGATCGGCCTGCCCTACTCGCCGGCGCTGATCGCCGACCGCGACACCAACCTGCGCCTCGGCAACGCCTACCTCAAGCTCGTCCTCGACGACGCCGGCGGCTCGCAGGCGATGGCCGCCGCCGCGTACAACGCCGGCCCGGGCCGGCCGCGCAAATGGCGCGAAGGGCCGGTGCTCGACGCCGCCGTCTGGGTCGAGAACATCCCGTTCCCGGAGACCCGCGACTACGTCAAGAAAGTGCTGTCGAACAGCAGCTATTACGCCGCGCTCCTCGGCGGCCGCGGCACGTCGATGCGGTCGCGCCTCGGCCGCACGATCGGCCCGCCCGACCCGAACGCGCCGCCGCCCGAAAAAGACCTGCCCTGAAGAGGGCGCCGACGGCCCCTCGCGCGTCGGCGAGAATCGATCGACGCCTGCACCGGCGGCCTCCTTTCATCGACGTGTTCAAACTCCTCGTACTCGGCGCGACCGGCTTCGTCGGCGGCAGCGTCTGCGAAAAGCTGGTCGAGCGTTCCGGCGGCGGCGACGGCCGGATCCGCGTGGCGACGCGGCATCGCAGCCGCGCCCGCCACCTGCAGCTGCTGCCGACGGTCGAGATCGAGGTCGGCGACGTCCACGACGACGCGACGCTGGCACGGATGCTGCGCGACACCGATGCGGTGATCAATCTCGCCGGCATCCTGCACGGCAGCGAGGCCGAGTTCGAGCGCGTCCATGTCCGCCTGCCGCAACGCCTCGCCCAGGCTTGCCTCTTCGCCGGCGTCCGCCGCGTCGTCCATCTCAGCGCGCTCGGCGCCGCCGTCGACGCGCCGAGCAGGTACCTGCGCTCGAAGGCGCGCGGCGAGGCAGTGCTGCGCGGCGCCGGGCTCGACCTGACGATCCTGCGGCCGTCGGTCATCTTCGGCGAGCGCGACCGGTTCATGAATTTGTTCGCCCTGCTGCAGTCGGTCTTTCCCGTGCTGCCGCTCGCCGGCGCGACGGCGCGCTTCCAGCCGGTGTGGGTCGAGGACGTCGCGGCCGCGGTCGCACGCTGCCTCGACGACCGCTCGACGTTCGGGCTGACGATCGAGTGCGTCGGGCCGCGCGTCTACACGCTGCGCGAGCTGGTGGAGCTGGCCGGCCGCTGGTCGGGTCGCCGCGGACGCGTGCTGGCGTTGCCGGCGGCGCTCGGTCGGCTGCAGGCATTGCTCCTAGAGCGGCTTCCCGGGCGCACCTTGATGTCGCGCGACAACATCGATTCGATGAAGGTGGCGAGCGTCGCCAGCGGCAGGCTGCCCGGCCTCGACCGCCTCGGCATCGAGACGACGCCCCTCGAGAGCGTCGCGCCGCGCTATCTCGGCCACGTCTTCGGCGAAGCCCGCCTCGAAGCCTGGCGCGCGCGGGCGCGCCGCGGCTGATCGTCCCGGCCGATCGCCCGACGAGCCGATCGCCGCGCGCCGATGCGCGGACGTCATCGCCGCCGTGCGCAATCGGCATCGCCCGGCGCGGCGATCCGGCCTAGGATTCCCGCACCGCTAGAGGAAGGATCCACGCATGCAGCTCTACATCGGCAACAAGAACTACTCGTCGTGGTCGCTGCGGCCGTGGCTGCTGATGAAGCAGGCCGGCATCGAGTTTACCGAGCGGCCGCTGCGCCTCGACTGGGCCGACGGGTCGCCGTTCAAGGCGACCCTGCTCGCGCTGGCGCCGACAGGTCGCGTCCCCCTGCTCATCGACGACGACGGCTTCGCGGTCTGGGACTCGCTCGCCATCATCGAATACCTCGCCGAAGCGTTCCCGGCGAAGAAGCTGTGGCCGGCCGACCGGGGCCAGCGCGCGCGGGCGCGCAGCCTCTGCGCCGAGATGCACTCGGGCTTCGCGGCACTGCGCAACCGCTGCCCGATGAACATCGAGGCGTCGCTGGCCGACGTCGGCCGGCGCTGCCGCAGCGACTGGCCCGACGTCGCCGCCGACCTGCGTCGCCTCGACGCGATGTGGAGCGAAGCACTGGCGCAAAGCGGCGGCCCGTTCCTGTTCGGCGCGTTCGGCGCCGCCGATGCGTTCTACGCGCCGGTGTGCGCGCGCGTCAGGACCTATGCGCTGCCGGTGGGCGATGCCGCCGCCGACTACGTGGCGCGGGTGCTCGCGCTGCCGGCGATGCAGGCCTGGTGTGAGGCGGCGCGCGCCGAGAACGACTTCATCGAGGAAGACGAGCCGTATCGCCAGCGCGCCTGAGCAGCGGCCAAAAAAAAGCGGACCGAGGTCCGCTTTTCATCTGGCGCCGGCCAGGACCGGCGCGCAGCGCTCTCAGCGAGACTTGCGGCGACGCGCCATGAAGCCCATCGCACCCAGGCCGGCGAGCATCAGCGCGTACGTTTCGGGTTCCGGCACGGCGTTGATCGACTCGACCTTGACCGCCATGTCGTTGTAGTCGAAGTCGGTGCCGTCTTCGTAGGCGAAGAGCCAGTTCGTGGAGGCGCCGTCCTGGAAGGCGACGACGCGGTCCTGACGGCCCGCCGGGTTCAGCTGGTCGGCCGAGTAGTAGGTCGGGCCGGCCGGCGCGGGCTTGAAGTAGAAGCCGAAGAGCGACGAGTTGATCGCCGAGTCGGTGAAGCTGCCGCAATTCACCTTGGGGCCGCAATTGGCGATGATCGACGAGCCCACATTGAGCGTGTTGCCCACGATCGACAAGGCCGCATTGTCCTGCGTGGTCGCTGTCGCCCCGCCGAGAAGCAGGTCGACGGTGTAGATGTGCGAGGTGTCGTTGCCGAACCAGATGCCGAAGATCTGCGTCGTCGCGTTGGCCGTGTATTCGGCGATCAACGTTGGGATCGTGCTGCTCGCGTTCGGGGTGGTCGACGAGAACTGGGCGGCGGCGCTCTGGCCGGTGTTCACGTTGATGTGCCCGGCGCCGAAAAAGGTGTCGGCGATGGTTTGCAGATTCAGCTCGCCACCCGGGGCCGGGTTGATTACCGACGGAGCCGCCGGGTTGAACGGAGCGACTGGGACGGCTAAGGCACCGACGCTGGCACTGAGGCCGAGCATCGCGACGATCAATTTCAACTTCATCTCTGACTCCTGGGGCGGATGGGGCACAACGGAGGTGATTCCCTTGCGGCTGGAGGGGAATTTAGCTGCCGCGCCTCCGCTGACCTATCCCTTGCACAGGGGGTGAGGCGCAAAACCCCCTGTCCACGGGGCTGTCCGGAAAACCAGTGGCGGCGTCCCTAGACTACGTCGATGAAACGCTATCTCGTCGGCGGCGCGGTGCGCGATGCGCTCCTCGGACGCCCGGTGGGCGACCGCGACTGGGTCGTCGTCGGCGCCGATCCCGAGCGTCTGCGCAGCGAAGGCTTCCTCGCGGTGGGTCGCGATTTCCCGGTCTTTCTCCATCCCGAGACGCGTGAAGAGCACGCGCTCGCCCGAACCGAACGCAAGACCGGGCCGGGCTACCACGGCTTCGAGTTCCACGCCGACCCGAGCGTGACGCTCGAGGACGATCTGGCGCGCCGCGACCTGACCATCAATGCGATCGCCCAGGACGAGAGCGGCGCGCTGATCGACCCCCACGGCGGCCAGCGCGACCTCGCCGCCAAGGTGCTGCGCCACGTCGCGCCGGCGTTCGCGGAGGACCCGGTCCGGATCCTCCGCCTGGCCCGCTTCGCGGCGCGCTTCGCCGACTTCAGCGTCGCGCCCGAAACCGAAGCGCTGATGCGCGAGATGGTTCGCGCCGGCGAGGTCGACGCGCTCGTGCCGGAGCGCGTCTGGCAGGAAGTCTCGCGCGGCCTGATGGAGGACAAGCCATCGCGGATGTTCGAGGTCCTGCGCGACTGCGGCGCGCTCGCGCGCGTCCTGCCCGAGGTCGACCGCCTGTTCGGCGTGCCGCAGCGCGCCGACTACCACCCCGAGGTCGACACCGGCGTCCACCTGCTGATGGTGCTCGACATGGCGGCGCGTCTGGCAACGAGCCTGGCTGTCCGCTACGCCTGCCTCGGCCATGACCTCGGCAAGGGAACGACGCCGGCCGAGATCCTGCCGCGCCACCTGCGCCACGAGGAACGCAGCGTCGCGCTGGTGCGGGCGATGAGCGAACGGCTGCGCGTCGACAACGCCTGCCGGGCCCTGGCCGTCGTCGTCGCGCGCGAGCACGGCAACATCCATCGCAGCGGCGAGTTCGGCGCGGCGGCGATCGTCCGCCTGCTCGAGCGCTGCGACGCGCTGCGACGGCCGGACCGGTTCGCCGAGGCGCTGCTCGCTTGCGAGTGCGATGCGCGCGGTCGGCTCGGCCTGGAAGAGAAGCCTTATCCGCAGCGCGTCCGGCTTTGGCAAGCGCTCGGCCGGGTCATGGCGGTCGACGCCACCGCGATCGCCGAGGAGGCCGCCGCGCGCGGGCTTGCAGGGCCGGCGATCGGCGCCGCAATCCACGACGCCCGCGTCCGGGCGATCGCCGCAATGGCGCCGGAGCCGCCCACGGCCTAGAGCCGATGGCGCCGGTCGCCGCTCGCGAAGCCGATCGGCGCGAACGCCACGCCCTTGGCGAAGGCGAGGACCTTGAAGAGCTCGCCCATCTCGTGCTCGTGGACGAGCTTCAGCGCATCGCTGCGCGCCGCGAGGGCCGCGTCGGCGAGCAGCTCGCCGAGGCCGCAGTCGAGGAGAAAGCGCGCCTGCGACGTGTAGCCGACGACGTCGAGGCCGGCGTCCTGGCCGGCGACGGCGAGGGCGCTGAAGTCGAGGTGCGACGTGATGTCCTTGAGGCCGACGTCGACGAGCGGATCGGTGTCGGCGCGATGGGCGCGGTGGCACATCAGCGTGCCGCCGGCGCGTTGCGGGTGGTAGTACTCGCTCTCCGGGAAGCCGTAGTCGATCAGGAAGATCGCGCCGCGCCCGAGGCGATCGGCGAGCGTCGCGACGAACGCCTGCGCCTGCACGTGCAGCTCGGTCGTGCTGCCCGGCGCAAAGCCGGTGTCGACCGGCGGGCGCGCGTCGGTCGGCCGATCGGCCCACGCGAACGCCGCGCCCGCGCCGCGGGCGACGCCGCGCGCGAGCCAGGCGCTGCCGTCGAAATGGATCAGGTCGACCGGCATCGCGTCGAGCACCTCGTTGGCGACGACGACGCCGGTCATCGTTTCCGGCAGCGCATCGAGCCAGCGGACGCGATCGCCGAAGGCCCGCGTCGCCTCGCGCTGGCGCGCGCGCAACGGCGCCGACAGCTCGACGATCGAGTAGCGGCGGACGCGATCGCCGAGCGCGCCCATGAGCTCGGCAGCGAGCGCGCCGCTGCCGGCGCCGAACTCCCAGACCTCGTCGCTGCCGCTCGCGTCGAGCGCCTGCGCGAGCTGGCGCGCGAGCGTGCGGCCGAACAGCGGCGAGAGCTCCGGCGCGGTGACGAAATCGCTGCCCGACGCGGGCATCCGGCCGACGATCGTCCGGCCGCTCGCGTAGTAGCCGAGGCCGGGGGCGTAGAGGGCGAGCGCCATGAAGCGGCTGAACGGGATCCAGCCGCCGGCGCGGTCGATCGCCACTCCGATCAGTTGCCCCAGAGCCGCCGATACACTGCTGTCGTCCAAGCGCTCTTGCACCGCTCCATTGTAGGAATCGTGGTCGCCTCCACCGCCTCCGCCCGCCCCGACCCGACCGGGCGCGACGCCGCGCCGCGCCGCAAGCTCCCGGTCGAGATCGCGAAGCTGAAGAAGCGCCTGCACCGCCAGGTCGGCCGCGCCATCGCCGACTTCGCGATGATCGAGAACGGCGACCGCGTCATGGTCTGCGTCTCCGGCGGCAAGGACAGCTACTCGCTGCTCGACATCCTGATCGAGCTGCGCCCGCGCGCGCCGATCGAGTTCTCGATCGTCGCCGTCAACCTCGACCAGAAGCAGCCCGGCTTTCCCGCCGAGGTCCTGCCGGAGTACCTCGCCGGCCTCGGCGTCGACTTCCGCATCGTCGAGCAGGACACCTACTCGGTCGTCAAGCGCCTGGTCCCCGAAGGCAAGACGATGTGCAGCCTCTGCTCGCGCCTGCGCCGCGGCGCTCTCTACCGCGTCGCCAGCGAGCTCGGCGCGACCAAGATCGCCCTCGGCCACCATCGCGACGACATGGTGGCCACGCTCTTCATGAACATGTTCTTCGGCGGCCGGCTCAAGGGCATGCCGCCAAAGCTCGTCAGCGACGACGGCAGGCACGTCGTCGTCCGCCCCCTCGCCTACGTCGCCGAGAGCGACCTGGCGCGCTGGGCCCACGAGCGCGAGTTCCCGATCATCCCGTGCAACCTCTGCGGCAGCCAGAAGAACCTGCAGCGCGTTCGCATCGGCGAGATGCTGCGCGCCTGGGAACGCGAGGACCCGGGCCGGATCGACCGCATCTTCGACGCGATGGCGCGCGTCGTGCCGTCGCATCTCCTGGACCGCAAGCTCTTCGCGTTCGCGGGCCTCGTGCCGACCGGCGTCGCCGATGCCGACGGCGACCTCGCCTTCGACGACGAGGCGCCGGCGCCGCCGACGATGTCCGGTCCCGACCGCGGCGCAGGCGCAAGCGCAGCTATCTTCGTCGCCGCGCCGACGCCTTCGTCGCGCCGCGACGAGGCACCGTGACAAGGCTCGTCGCTGCCGTGATCGCGGCTGCTGCGCTCGGCGGATGCGCATCGCTCTACACCGTCGACGCCGACGTCTCGTCGTTCAGCCGCTGGCCGGCCGGCCGAAGCGCGGCGACCTACGCCTTCGAGCGCTTGCCGTCGCAGCAGGCCCAGCCGCAGCAGGCGCAGATGCTCGAAGATGCAGCCCGGCCGGCGATCGAGGGCGCCGGCTTCGCCGCCGCGCCGGAAGGCAGCGCCCCCGACGTGACGGTGCAGCTCGGCGCGCGCATCACTGAGACCGATCGCTCGCCGTACGACGATCCCTTCTGGTACGGCGGATTCGGCGGCTGGCATCGGCCGTTCGTCGCGGGCCGCGCCGGGCGGACGTTCTGGGGCCCGGGCTGGCGGCACCGCTTCTGGGATCCCTCGCTCGACTTTCCCGCCTACGACCGCGAGGTCGCCGTCCTCATCCGCGACAAGCGCTCCGGCGCTCCGCTCTATGAAGCGCGCGCCGAGAGCCAGGGACCGACGGCGGGCGTGGCGACGGTCCTGCCGGCGCTCTACGTCGCCGCGATGAAGGACTTTCCTGCCGGCAGCACTGCCAACCCGCACCGCGTCACGATCGAGACGGCGCACTGAGCCGCCGCCGCCGACTTCAGCTCGCTGCCGACGCCGCCGCATGTGGCTCGCGCCGGCGCCCGCCGCTCAGCTCGCCGCCTCGCCGATCAGCGAGCGCAGATCGTTGCGGTAGCCCGCCAGCCGCTTCGCCGCCTCGCGCCGCTGCGCCGCGCTGGTGCCGTTGTGGAGCGTGCTCGCGAGGACACAGCGGTAGGCGCTGACCTTCTCGGCGTAGCGTCGATAGGCTTCGCGCGGCGAGCGGTCGAAGCTGCCCAGGTAGGCGCGCACCTGGCCGATGGCGTCGTCGCGGCTGGTGTTGGCTTCGCGCAATCGACGCGCCAGGGCGAGCAGGTCCTCCTGCCGGTCCCTGCGCTCGCCGTAGGCGATCTCCGCGTCGTACGGCGATGCGCTGACCGAGCTCGCGATCAGCGCGCGCTGCGCCGGGTCGAGATCGCCGTAGAGCATCTCGGCGCGCTCGACCTCGCGCTTCGTTTCCGCCTTGAGGCGCCGCTGCGGATTGCGCTGCAGGTGCTCGTCGCGGTATTGCTCGTTGGTCTCGCCGATGCGCTTCTCGATGCTCGCGAGCTGCGCCGGCGAGAGCGTGACGACGACGTCGGCGATCATCGGCGCGAGGTACTGCAGCATCGGCTCCATCCGGCTCCTGATCTCGCCGGCCCAGGCGCACATGCGCTCCGGCGTCGCGTCGCCGGCGACTTCGGCCTCGGCGCGCGCGAGCAGCTGCACGTAGTCCGGCAGCTGGGTGCGCCGGTGCCAGGCGAGCGCGTCGTCGAGCGCGGTGCGCACCTGGAGCGACTGGGCGTCGTCGAAATCGGCGTAGCGGTCGAGCCAGCGGAACGCGAGCGGGCTCGCCTGGCCGTAGCCGAGCTTGATCAGGCTGCAGCCCTGCAGCACGAGGACGAGCGCCATCGTCAGCGCCGCGATAATCGAGCGCCGGACGAAGGGCCGGCGCAACGCGGATGGCGGCATGGTGTTGAACGTCGTGGTCATGGCGGCTGGGCAGGGAACGCGGATGCGGTCGGCGCGGCCGAAGGTCCTGCACACCCTCGGCGGGCGTCATTTATTGCAACATGTTCTCGGCGCGGCCGCCGGCCTGGGGGCAACCCGGACGATCGTCGTCACCGGCCACGGCGCCGACGAGGTCGAGCGCAGCGCCGGGGCGCCCGGCCTGGTCTTCGTGCGCCAGCAGCCGCAGCTCGGCACCGGCCATGCGCTGCAGCAGGCGGCGCCGCTCCTCGACGACGACGGCACGACGCTCGTCCTCAACGGCGACGTGCCGCTGATCGAGACCGAGACCTTGCAGCGCCTCGTCGCCGCGGCGGGGTCGCAGCGGCTGGCCCTCTTGACCGTCGAGCTCGAGCAGCCGCGCGGCTACGGCCGCATCGTTCGCGCGGCGACGGTTCGCGCGGCAACGAAGAGCGCGACCGATGCCATCGTCGCGATCGTCGAGGAGAAGGACGCGTCCGACGGTCAGCGCGCGATCCGCGAGATCTACACCGGCGTGATGGCGGCGCCGACGCGCGCCCTCAAGCGCTGGCTCGCGGCGCTGCGCAACGACAACGCCGCCGGCGAGTACTACCTCACCGACGTCGTCGCGAGCGCGGTCGCGGAAGGCGTCGAGGTCGTCGGTGTCGGCGCGAGCGGCGAGACCGAGGTGCTGGGCGTCAACAGCGCGGCGCAGCTCGCCGACCTCGAGCGCCGCCACCAGCTCGGCGCGGCGGCGCGGCTGATGGCCGCCGGCGTTCGCCTCGCCGACCCGGCGCGCTTCGATCTGCGCGGCGAGCTGCGCTGCGGCAGCGACGTCGAGATCGACGTCGGCTGCATCTTCGAAGGCACGGTCGAGCTCGGCGACGGCGTTCGCGTCGGCGCCTACTGCATCGTCAGGAACGCGCGCATCGACGCCGGCGCGACGGTCCGTCCGTACACCCACATCGACGGCGAATCGCTCGGCGCGAGCGTCGGCCCGGGCGCGAGCGTCGGCCCGTTCAGCCGCCTGCGCGGCGGCGCCGTGCTCGGCGCCGACGTCCACGTCGGCAACTTCGTCGAGATCAAGAACTCGACCCTCGGCAAGGGCGCCAAGGCGAACCACCTCGCCTACCTCGGCGACGCCGACGTCGGCGCGCGCGTCAACTACGGCGCCGGCAGCATCACCGCCAACTACGACGGCGCCAACAAGCACCGCACGACGATCGGCGCCGATGCCCACATCGGCAGCAACTGCGTCCTCGTCGCGCCGGTCGTGATTGGCGCGGGCGCGACGATCGGCGGCGGCTCGACGATCAACAAGGACGCGCCGGCCGGCGAGCTGACCGTCGCACGCGCGCGCCAGGCGACGCTGCGCGGCTGGAAGCGGCCGGTCAAGCGCTGACGCGGTTCAGCTCGCCGCGGGCTCGGCCAGCGTGGCGACGGCCATGCACAGGTCGGCCCAGGCCTTCGCCTTCTCGGCCGGATGGCGGAGCAGGAACGCGAGCGAGAAGGTGACGACGACCGGCACGCCGGCGAAGGTGTGGACGCGGCCGCGCAGGCCGCCGAGCGGCGTGTCGGCGCCGAGCAAGGCGACTGCCGCGGCCCGACCGAGGGCGAGGACGCAGCGCGGCCGGACGGTGTCGATCGCCGCTCGCAGCGTGTCGTCATCGGAGGGCGTGGTCGATGCGCCGCTCGCCGCTGCGGCGGCGAGCGGGCAGAACGCCGCACGGCGCTCGCGACCCGGCGCGATCAGGCCGACGCCGATCGCGCGCAGCAGGTTGTCGAGCAGCTGCTCCTGCTGCGGATCGGCGCCGTCGAGCGGCTCGGCGACGACGAGCCAGTCGGCCGGCGCGAGCCCCGGCAGGCGCGGCGCCGGCGCCGCCGTCGAAGTCGGCGTCGGCGTCGGCGTCGGCGTCGGCGTCGGCGCTTGGACGATCCGCGCGCGCGCCGACACGGCGACGGCGCCCGCATCGGCGCGGGCCTTTGCGGCGGCGGATGAAGCAGCGACCTCGGCGACCGCCGCGGTCGTCGCCGCTGCCGGCTCGGCCTCGGGCGACCAGAGGTGGATCCCCATCTCGCGCAGCATCGCGCGCTGGCGCTCACTCCAGCGCATCGAGGACCCCTTCGGCGCCGACGTCGAGGCTCATGACGACGGCGTCCTCGCGCCGGCCTTCGGCCGCCGGGTAGTAGCCCTTCCTGCGGCCGACGGCGGCGAAGCCGAGCTGGCGATACGCCTCGCGCGCCTGCGCATTGCTCTCGCGCACCTCGAGCCAGAGGCGCGCCGCCTGGCGCAGCCGGCACAGCTGGACGAGCTCGGCGAGCAGGCGGCGCGCGTGGCCGCGCCGGCGCGCCGCCGGGGCGACCGTGATGTTGAGCAGGTGCATCTCGTCGACGCCCGCCATCGCGACGCAGTAGCCGATCAGGTCGCCGTCGACGTGATTCAGCGTCCACGCCGTGTAGCCGGCGACGAGCGAATCGACGAAGTTGCCGCGCGTCCACGGAAACGGATAGACATCGACCTCGAGCTCGAGCACGCCGTCGAGCGACGCGATCGTCATCGGCCGCACCACTGCCACGCCTTGATCGATGCGCGCGCTCATCGCGCGGGCTCGCTGCGCTGCGCTCCGCCACGCTGCGCTGGCGCGGATTGCTCCCGCCCGGCTTCGCTTCGCTGCGCTGTATCGGATTGCTCCCGCCCCGCTTCGCTCCGCTGCGCTGTATCGGGTTGCTCCCGCCCCGCTTCGCTCCCCTCCCTCCGGGAGGGAGGGGCGGGCTCCTTCGGAGCCCCTTTTTCACGCTGCGCGGCGCGCTCCGCCTCCGTGTCGGCAACTTTGTCGCGGACATAGAGCGGCAATGCCAGCGCGGGATCGACGGCGACGCCGTCGGCCCATCCTTGCGCCGCCAGTCGAAGCAGCGCGAGCGCGCTCGGCGTCGCGGCGGCGAAGAGCGTCGCCTCGCCCGTCTTCAATCGCGCGCCGAACGCGCCGATCGCATTGCCGGCGATCGCCGCCGGCGGCGCAGCGCGCCAGCGCGCCGCGAGCGCGTCGCAGTCGGTGAGGAATGGCGCGACCCGCGTCGTCCAGCGACTCGCGTCGTGCTCGTACTCGGCGGCGTAGATCTGGTCCATGCGCGCGTCGATCAGCGCCCACAGGCGCAGCGAGGCGGCGTCGCCGCGCGCGTCCTCGGCGACGGCGAGCAGGCTGTCGATCGGCAGCACCGGCCTGCCGGCGCCGAAGGCGAGGCCTTGCGCGACCGAGCACGCGGTGCGCAAGCCGGTGAACGCGCCGGGGCCGCGCCCGAACGCGATCGCGTCGAGATCGGCGAGGGCGATGCCGGCCTCGGCGAGCAGGGCGAGGATCGCCGGCAACAGCGTCGCCGATGCGCGCGCGCCGCCTTCGCCGTCGTGCGCGAAGACGCGCTCGCGATGGCGCAAGGCGACCGTCATGCGCTCGGTCGCGGTGTCGAAGGCGATCAGCGTCGCCATGGCGATGAAGGCGATGAGGCATCGCCAGAAAGTCTCATCGCGACGAGTTTAGCGGCGCTGCCTGCGCGCGATCGTCGCCGGATCGCGTGCGATCATCGACGCATGCGATCGCGATCCATCGGCTCGACCGCAGCACGCCGCCCAACCGCACCGGTCCTCGCGCCGATGCTCGCGCCGGTCAGCGCGCTGGCCACGGCGCCGGTCACCGCGCGGATCCTCGCGCCGGTCCTCGCCCTCGCAACGTCCGTGCTGCTCGCCTTCGCTCCGCCCCCGGCGCGGTCGGCGACTGCGACGGCCCATGCCATCAAGCCGATCGACACGCGCAACCTGCCGCGCAGCGTCGAGGCGGCGCTCGCCCGCGGCGGCGTGCCGCGCGAGGCGATGGTCGCGTGGGTGCAGGACGTCGACGCGGCGCGGCCGCGCCTCGCCTGGCAGGCCGACAAGCCGGTCAATCCGGCGTCGCTGATGAAGCTCGTCACGACCTTCGCGAGCCTCGATCTGCTCGGCCCGGCGTACACCTGGTCGACGCCGGTCTGGCTGCAGGGAACGATCGCCGACGGCGTCCTGACCGGCAACCTCGTCATCAAGGGCAACGGCGATCCGAAGCTCGTCCTCGAGCGCATGTGGCTGCTGACGCGGCGCGTCCAGCAGGCGGGCGTGCGCGAGATCCGCGGCGACATCGTCCTCGACCGCAGCGC
Source organism: Caldimonas sp. (assembly GCA_035995885.1). GTDB lineage: Bacteria > Pseudomonadota > Gammaproteobacteria > Burkholderiales > Burkholderiaceae_C > Schlegelella_A. The sequence goes on from DASYKC010000215.1 coordinate 21,664, forward strand.
CTTCGTTCCCGGCGAGCTCAACCCGGCCGATTTCGACGGCGAGCCGCTGCGCCCGTACAACGCCGGCGCCGACGCGCTGCTCCTCAACTACCGCGCCGTGCTGCTCACCTTCACGCCCGACCCGGCGCACGGCGTCGCGACGATCGCCGTCGATCCGCCGCTCGCCGGCGTTCGCGTCGACGCCAGCGTGCCGCTCGTCGCGGGTCCGTGCGACGACTGGCGCGGCGTGCTGAAAGGCGAGCTCGCCGAGCCGACGCGGCTCCATCTCGCCGGCGCCTTCCAGGCCGCCTGCGGCGAAAAGGTCTGGGCGCTCGCATATGCCGATCCGAAAAGCTACAACGAGCGCGCCCTCGCCGGCCTCTGGGCCGAGCAGGGCGGCAAGCTGACCGGCGTCGTCCGCGACGGCGCGGCGCCGGCGGCGACGCCGAGCTTCGAGCTGCGCTCGCCGACGCTCGCCGAAGTGATCCGGGACATCAACAAGCTCAGCAACAACGTCATGGCGCAGCAGCTGTTCCTGACGCTCGGCGCGACGCAGGGCGGCGCCGGCACGCCGGAGGTGTCGCGCGAGGTCGTGCGCCAGTGGCTGCAGGGCCGCGTCGGCGCGGCGGCGAGCGGCGCCGTCATCACCAACGGCTCCGGCCTGACGCGCGACTCGCGTCTCACCGCCCTCCTGCTCGGCCGCCTGCTCCAGGCGGCGTGGTCGAGCGCGGTGATGCCCGAGCTGATGAGCTCGCTGCCGGTCGCCGGCATCGACGGCACGCTGCGCCGCTCCAAAGGCGTTCCCGGCCGCGCCCACCTGAAGACCGGATCGCTGCGCGACGTCGTCGGCATTGCCGGCTACGTGCTCGCCGATTCGGGCCGGCGCTACGTCGTCGTCGCCATCGTGAACCACCCGAACGCGAACGCGGCCCGGCCGGCGCTCGAAGCGCTGGCCGAGTGGGCGGCAAGCGATGCGCCCGCGCTCGCGCCGACGTGGCCCGCCGAGCCGCCCTGAAGCGGCGCGGGGCCACCCGCGTCAGAACGGATTGTTCTGGGCGCGCTGGATCGCGCTGCCGGCGAACAGGCTCTGCGCGCTCGCGCTGAGGTGGCGATCGTCAGCCCAGAGGAAGGCGGTGCTGCCGTCGGGGACCAGCGTCAGCGTCGTGCAGTCGAGGATCGACGGCGGCGTCAGCATCGACTTGGTCAGGTCGCAGACCGGGTCGGTGACGTCGGTGAATCCCTGCAGGCCCGGGAACTTGGCGAGCGCGTCGACCAGCTCGTCAAGCAGGACCAGGCCGATCTTGCGGCCGTCGTTGACGATGGTCGCGCGCAGCGACGCGTTGTAGCGCGCCGACAGCCGGGTCAGCAGGGCCGACCGGTCGGTGTCGGCGTGCGCGTTGCGCTCGGCGATGCCGAACGGCGTGACGCCGACGTCGATGATGGTCGCGAGCAGCACCTTGGCGCCGGTGTCGGTGATGCGGTTGACCTGCCGGCCCGCTTCGGCGCCTTCGGCCTCGACGTTGGCGATGAGCTGGGGCTCGCTCACCGCCGGGTACTGCAGGTACTCGGCGATGACGTCGTTCTCGCCGACCAGGACGGTGACGAGGTCGCTGGCGCCGAGCGGGCTCTCGGCCTGCTGCGCGTCGATCTGCGCTCCGAGGTCGGCGGCGCGGGCGCCGACGCTGGCCCGGATCCGGCCGGTCGGCGCGACCACCACGCTCGACGACGCCGGGTTGCACTGCGGGAAGACCACGCCATAGAGCTGGGCGACAGTCTGGACCCAGATGGGATTGGAGGCGCAGGCGAGGGTCGGGTCGGTCGCGGACACGGTCGCGTTGACGGTGAACTTGCTGCCGTTGGCGTCGTTGTGGGTGTCGATGATCGCGCTCGACTCGTCGCCGAAGGCAATGACGCGGCCGGCCTGGAAGCGCGAGACCAGCTGGCCGCCGCCGCACGACGCGGCGAGCAGCGCCGCCGTCAGCGCGATCGCGCCGGCGGCACGTCGGCCGCTTCTACTCGAATTCACAGTCATTCCAAAAGGCTCCAGGATGGGGATGATCGGGTTCAGCTTGCCGCGGCGCGGCCGAGCCGATCGCGAACCCCGTCCCACTCCGGGCCGGGCGGCGGCTCTTCGACCCAGATCAGATGCACGCCCTCGCGGTCGAGTTCGCGCAGGATCGAAAACAATTCGTGGGCCGCCTGCTCGGGCCGTGCCGGCATGCGCCGGTGCACGACGCCGGTGGCGACGCCCGAGGGGATCGAACGCGAATATACCGCCAGCTTCAGCGGGTCGGCGCCCAGCACCTGCAAGGCGGTTTTCAGCATCTCGGTCGTCATCAGGCGCAGCCTCGCCTGGGGCGCGTAGTGCGCGGCGAGCGTCCCCGGGGCGCGCGGCGACGTCGCGTTGGCCGCCTGCAGCGGCTCGCCGGCGGCCTCCTCGATCCGGCCCGGCGTCAGGATGCCGGGGCGAAGCAGGACCGGCCGGCCGGTCGAGCAGTCGACGATCGCCGACTCGATGCCGATGCGCGCGGCGCCGCCGTCGAGCACCGGCAGATCGGCGCCGAGCTCGTCCTCGACGTGCGCCGCCGTCGTCGGGCTGACCCGGCCGAAGCGGTTCGCGCTCGGCGCGGCGATGCCGAAGACGCCGAGCCTGGCGGCCTCGGCAAGCAGCGCGTGGGCGACCGGGTGCGCCGGCGCGCGCAGGCCGATCGTCGCCTGGCCGGCCGCTGCGGCATCGGCGACGCCGGCGCGGCGCGCGACGATGACGGTGAGCGGCCCGGGCCAGAAGGCGTCGATCAAGCGCTCGGCGACGGTCGGCATCGCCGTCGCGACGAAGCGATCGGCGCCGGCGCGGTCGGCGACGTGGACGATCAGCGGATGCCCCGACGGCCGGCCCTTGAGGGCGAAGATCCTGGCGACCGCGCTGTCGCTGTCGGCGCGCGCGCCGAGGCCGTAGACGGTCTCGGTCGGAAAGGCGACGAGCTCGCCGTCGGCGATCAGCCGGGCGGCGCGCTCGATCGACGCGGCATCGAGGCCGTCGAGCCGCATCGCCTATCCGGTCGCCGCGGCGAACGCGGCCGCGGCGATGCCGAGCCGGCGCGCCGCCGCGAGCGCACGGGCCTCGGCCTCTTCGCTGCTCGCCGCGATCACGGTGAGGTGTCCCATCTTGCGACCGGGCCGCGCCTCCTCCTTGCCGTAGAGGTGCAGGCGCGCCCCGGCAAGGGCGAGGACGGCACGCCAGTCGGGCGCAGCGCCTTCGCGCCAGAGGTCGCCGAGGAGATTGAGCATCACCGCCGCCGAGTGCAGGCGCGGCGCGACCAGCGGCGCGCCGGTCATCGCCCGCACCTGCAGCTCGAACTGCGAGACGTCGCAGGCGTCGATGCTGTAGTGACCCGAGTTGTGCGGGCGCGGCGCCATCTCGTTGGCGACGAGCGAGCCGTCGGCGAGGACGAAGAACTCGACGCAGAGGACGCCGACGTAGTCGAGCGCCGCCGCCATCCGCGCCGCCAGCTCGACCGCCTCGGCCTGCGTCGCCGCGGCGACGAGCGCGCGCGCCGGCACGCGCGTCACGGCGAGGATGCCGGCAACGTGGACGTTGTCCTGCACCGGCAGATGGACGACCTCGCCTTGCGCATTGCGGGCGACGACGACGCTGATCTCGGCGGCGAGCGGCAGGCGCTTCTCGAGCACGCATGGCACGCCGCCGAGCGCCGCGAACGCCGCCGCCAGGCCGGCGCGATCGGCGACCGCGCGCTGGCCCTTGCCGTCGTAGCCGAGGCGCGTGGTCTTGAGAATGCCCGGCAGGAGCGAATCGGCGACGCGGTCGACGTCGCGCGCGAGCGAGATCAGCGCATGCGGCGCGCAGGCGACGCCGCTGCGGACGAACGCCGCCTTCTCGGCGCCGCGGTCCTGGCACACCGCCACCGCCGCCGCGGCGGGCGCGACCGGGCGCCGCCCGGCCAGCGTCGCCAGCGCCGACGCCGGAACGTTCTCGAACTCGGTCGTGATCGCGGCGCAGCGTGCGCCGAGGCGATCGAGCGCGAGCGGGTCGTCGTAGGCGGCGCGGATGTGCTCGTGCGCGACCAGCCCCGCCGGGCTCAGCGGATCGGGATCGAGGACCGCCGTGCGGTAGCCCATCGACTGCGCCGCGTGGACGAACATCCGGCCGAGCTGGCCGCCGCCGATGACGCCGAGCGTCGCGCCCGGGGCGATGAACGATGGGGCCGGCGCGGTCGGCGCCGTGGACGCGCTCGTCGCCGGCGCGGGCGCCCTGTCGCCCCGCCCAGCCGGCGCTTCGGCCGCGCCGGCGGTCACTTCAGCTCGGCGCTCATCGCCCGCGCCGCATCGGTCTGGCGCGCGCGATACGCCTCGAGCCGGCTGCGCAGGTCGGCGTCGTCAGCGGCGAGCATGGCGACGGCGAAGAGCGCGGCATTGGCGGCGCCGGCGCTGCCGATCGCGAAGGTCGCGACCGGGATGCCCTTGGGCATCTGGACGATGGAATAGAGCGAGTCGAGGCCCTTGAGGTGCTTGCTCTCGACCGGAACGCCGAGCACCGGCACCGTCGTCTTGGCGGCGAGCATGCCGGGCAGGTGGGCGGCGCCGCCGGCGCCGGCGATGATCGCCCGCAGGCCGCGCGCCGCGGCGCCTTCGGCATAGGCGAACATCTCGTCCGGCATGCGGTGCGCCGAGACGACGCGCGCTTCGTGGGCGATGCCGAACTCGGCGAGAATCGCGGTGGCGGCGCGGAGCGTTTCCCAGTCGCTGCTGGAGCCCATGACCACGCCGATCACCGCCGGGGCGCTGCGCACGGCGTTCGCTTTCGAGGTTCGTGACAAGGCTTGAATTGTAGGCGGCAGGGCTTCACCTCTGCCGCACCTCCGCCCGAACGGCGCCCCTCCCTTCTCGGCTCGACCGCCATGCAAGACATCACCCACCAGAACCTCGAAGCCGACCTCGTCAACGCCTCGCTCGCGCAGCCGGTGCTGCTCGACATCTGGGCGCCGTGGTGCGGCCCGTGCAAGACGCTCGGCCCGATCCTCGAGAAGCTCGAGACCGACTACGGCGGCCGCTTCAAGCTCGTCAAGCTCAACGCCGACGACGAGCCCGAGATCGCCCAGCAGCTCTCGCAGATGTTCGGCGTGCGCAGCATTCCGTTCAACGTCCTCTTCAAGGGCGGCCAGCCCGTCGACGGCTTCGTCGGCGCGCTGCCCGAGGGCGAGGTCCGCAAGTTCCTCGACAAGCACGTGCCGAGCGCCGAGGAGCAGTCCGCCGACGACGACGTCCAGGCCGCCGAGGAGCTGCTCGCCGAAGGCGACACCGACACCGCGCTCGACCGCCTGCAGGCGGCGCTCGCCACCAATCCGGCCAACGACACGGCGCGCTACGACTACCTGCGCGCGCTCCTCAACGCCGGCCGCGTCGAGGAAGCGCGCGTCGCCTTCGACCCGGTCGCGGCCAACCCGGTGCTCGACCCGCGCCTGGTCGCCGCCGGCCACTGGATCGCGGCGCGCGAGGCGGCGCCGAAGTCGCGCCCGCGCGACACGCTCGACGCCGCGCTCGCCACCAACAAGCGCGATTTCGACGCCCGCTTCGAGCTCGCCCAGCGCCACTTCGCCGAGGGCGACTTCACGAAGGCGATGGACGAGCTGCTCGAGATCATCATGCGCGACAAGGCCTGGAAGGACGAGCTCGCGCGCAAGAACTACGTCTCGATCCTGCAGCTCATGACCAAGGTGCCGAGCACGGCGGCGAAGGCCGCCGAAGCGGCGCCGAAGGGAACGCTCGAGATCGCCGGCAAGGCGCTGGCCGCACCGAGCGATCCGGTCGTCGACGCCTATCGGAGGAAGCTCAGCATGGCGCTGTTCTGACGCCACGCGGCTGAAGCCACGCCGCTCTCCCGTCATCCTGAGCGCAGCGAAGAATCCGTCGACCGCCGAGGTCCTTCACTCCGTTCAGGACGACGGCCAGGTCGTTCAGGTCGACGGCAGCGTCGGTCAGGACGACAGCAGCCGCTCCCTCGCCTGCTCGTAGCCCGCCGCCGTCGCCGCGATCACCTCGGCGGAGAGCGCCGGCGCCGGCGCCTTCTTGTTCCACGGCTTGCCGTCGACCGCGACGCGCTCGAGCCAGTCGCGGACGACCTGCTTGTCGAGGCTCGGCGGATTGATTCCCTCGGCGTAGCTCGCCGCCGGCCAGAAGCGCGAAGAATCCGGCGTCAGGATCTCGTCCATCAGCGTCAGCGTGCCGGCGCCGTCGAGACCGAACTCGAACTTGGTGTCGGCGATGACGATGCCGCGCGTGAGCGCGAACGCCGCGGCCTCGCGGTAGAGGCGGATCGCGATGTCGCGCACCTTGACGGCGAGGTCGAAGCCGACGATGTCGGCGGCGCGCTCGAAGTCGATGTTCTCGTCGTGGTCGCCGAGCGCCGCCTTGGTCGCCGGCGTGAAGATCGGCGCCGGCAGCTTCGATGCATTGCGAAGCCCCGGCGGCAGCATCACGCCGCAGACCGCGCCGCTCTGCTGGTACTCCTTCCAGCCGCTGCCGGCGAGGTAGCCGCGAACGACCGCCTCGATCGGCAACGGCTGCAGGCGGCGCACGAGCATCGAGCGGCCGCGCACCTGGTCGCGCTCGTCGGCGGCGACGACGCTCTCCGGGTCGGCGCCGGTCAGGTGGTTGGGAACGACGTGGCCGAGGCGCGCGAACCAGAAGAGGGCCATCTGCGTCAGCACGCGTCCCTTGCCCGGGATCGGCTCGGCCATGACGACGTCGAACGCGCTCAGGCGATCGCTCGCGACCATCAGCATGCGGTCGGCGCCGACCGCGTAGTTCTCGCGCACCTTGCCGCGCGCGATCAGCGGCAGCGAATGGAGGCGGCTCTCGAACAGCGGCGCGTCGCCGCCGCCGTTGCCGAAAACGCCGCTCACACCACCGTCTGCGCCAGCTCGCCCTGCGCGTAGCGCCTGGCGATCTGCGCCAGCGGCTGCGCCGCGATCTTCGCCGCCTGCCCTTCGCAGCCGAACTGCAGATAGCGCTGCCTGGCGATCTTCTTTGCCGCCTCGCGCGCCGGCTTGAGGTAGTCGCGCGGATCGAACTTGTCCGGATGCTCGGCGAGGTAGCGGCGGATCGCGCCGGTCATCGCCAGGCGGATGTCGGTGTCGATGTTGATCTTGCGGACGCCGTGCTTGATCGCTTCCTGGATCTCCTCGACCGGCACGCCGTAGGTTTCCTTCATGTTGCCGCCGTGCTCGCGGATCTCGGCGAGCAGGTCCTGCGGCACGCTCGACGAGCCGTGCATCACGAGGTGGGTGTTCGGGATGCGGCGGTGGATCTCCTTGATGCGGTCGATGGCGAGGATGTCGCCGGTCGGCTTCCTCGTGAACTTGTAGGCGCCGTGGCTCGTGCCGATGGCGATTGCGAGCGCGTCGAGCTGGGTGCGCTTGACGAAATCGGCCGCCTGCTCGGGGTCGGTGAGGAGCTGCTCGCGCGTCATCGTCGCCTCGGTGCCGTGGCCGTCTTCCTTGTCGCCGCGCATCGTCTCGAGCGAGCCGAGGCAGCCGAGCTCGCCCTCGACCGTGACGCCGCGCGCATGCGCCATGTCGACGACCTTCCTGGTGACGTCGACGTTGTAGTCGTAGCTGGCGATCGACTTGCCGTCGGCTTCCAGCGAGCCGTCCATCATCACCGACGAGAAGCCGAGGTCGATCGCGCTCTTGCACACGTCCGGGCTCTGGCCGTGGTCCTGGTGCATGACCAGCGGCACCTTCGGCCAGCTCTCGAGCGCCGCCTGGATCAGGTGCTTGATGAAGGGCTCGCCGGCGTACTTGCGGGCGCCGGCGCTCGCCTGCAGGATGACCGGCGCGCCGACCTCGTCGGCGGCGGTCATCACCGCCTGCACCTGCTCGAGGTTGTTGACGTTGAACGCGGGGATGCCGTAGCCGTTG
>DASYKC010000216.1:0-5288 GCA_035995885.1 Caldimonas sp.
GCGAAGGCATCGACGCGCAGATGAAGGTCGCGCAGGCGATCGTGAGCGGCCTCGGCTTCGCCGGCGAGCACTTCCGCATCGTCGGCGCCGGCGAGGTGTCGCGCTTGCCGGAACGCGACGTCGCATCGGGCCCGGCGGCGAATGCCGCGCCGACGCGAACGCCGGCGAGCGAGCCGGCGCTGCTGCGCCTCGATGCCGCGCTGCGCCGCCCGGCCGCGGCGACCGTGCGCCGCGCCGCGACCTTCGCCGTCCAGCCCGACAAGCGGACGACGCTCGACCTCGCCTTCGAGCACCTGCTGCGCGAGGCGCCGACGCCGGCCGACGTGATCGCGCTGCCGGCGCCGGCCGCGGCGCCGAGCCCGTTCGGCGAGGTCGTCGTCGACAAGCGCAGCTGCACGCTGTGTCTCGCCTGCGTCGGCGCCTGCCCGGAAGGCGCGCTCCTCGACCATCCCGATTCGCCTCGCCTCAGCTTCATCGAGAAGAACTGCGTCCAGTGCGGCCTCTGTGCGAGCACCTGCCCGGAGGACGCGATCACGCTCGTGCCGCGCCTCCTCCTCGCCGACGGCGGCAAGGCGCGCCGGCAGACGCGCGTCCTCCACGAGGCCGAGCCGTTTCGCTGCGTGCGCTGCGCCAAGCCGTTCGGCACGCAGCGCGCGATCGAGTCGATGGTCGCCAAGCTCGCCGGCCATTCGATGTTCCAGGGCCGCGCCGCAGAACGCCTGCAGATGTGCGGCGACTGCCGCGTCATCGACCTCCACAGCGATCCCGGCGAAGTGCGGATCACCGAGCTGTGAGCCGCGTCGGGACGATGCAGCCGATCACGTTCGCGAGCGGCGACGACGCCGAGGAGCTGGCGCGCGCCGAGGTCTACGGTTTGCTCGCGGCGCTCTTCTACGCGCCGCCCGATGCCGCGCTGCACGCGCAGTTCCAGGTCGCCGTCACCGAAGCGCCGGTCGCCGGTGCTTTCCTCGAGGCGAGCTGGGGCGATCTCGTCGCCGCGGCGCGCCGGCTCGACGCCGCGCAGATCGGGCGCGAGTTCGACACGCTGTTCCAGGGCGTCGGCAAGCCCGAGGTGTTTCTCTACGGCTCGTTCCACCTCGCCGGCAATCTCAACGAGAAGCCGCTCGTTGCCTTGCGCCACAGCCTGCGCGAGCTCGGCCTGGCGCGCAGCGAGAGCATCAACGAGACCGAGGACCACATCGCCAGCCTGTGCGAGGTCATGCGCTACCTGATCGCCGGCGACGACGCCGGAACGAGCAACCTCGCGCTGCAGCGGCGCTTCTTCGACGCCCACCTGCGCGGCTGGGTCGATGCGTTGTGCAGCGCGATCGAGGCCCATCCGGACGCCGATTTCTACGCCGCGCTGGCGCGCTTCGCGCGCGATTTCTTCGCGGTCGAGGCGCAGGCTTTCGATCTTCTCGATGCCTGACGCGGCCGCTGCCGCAACCTCCTTTTGGCCGGCTGCGCGGGCCGCGTTAGACCGGATATACAAGGCGTTGCGTACTGTTAGATTCGGGTCGAATCGCCTTTCGGCATCGGCGTGGCCTTCGGGCCGATGCGACGTCGGCCAGCGATATTTCGTCAGGAGTGAGCCGCATGAAAAAGCTACCGTCGCGCAACGCGCCCGTCGTCGCTCCTGATGCTTCCGCGCCGCAGCCGAAACGCCGTCAGCTCGTCGTCGGCGCCGGCGTCGCCGCCGGTGCCGCGTTCGCCGCAGCCGCGGCGCTCAGGCCCGCGGAGACGCCTGCCGCGGTCGTTCAGGCCAAGCCGGACACCGCGACCGGGCAGGGCTACCGGCTGACGGAGCACGTGCGCCGGTACTACGAGACGACCCGCAGCTGAGCGGCGGAGGAACGACCATGCTGCTGACCCGCAAGCCTTCCTCCTCGATCTCCGGCGATCCGGCCGCCGCCCCGTCGGCCCTCGTCGCGAGCCTGGCGCGCGGCGTTCGCCGCGCCGTGCCGACGATGGACCGGCGCGCCTTCCTGCGCCGCTCCGGCCTCGGCGTCGGTGTCGGCCTCGCCGCGTCGCAGCTCACGCTGGTCAAGAAAGCCGAGGCCGCCGATCCGGCCGCGGCGTCGGCCAAGCCGGTCGTCCGGCGCACGGTCTGCTCGCATTGCTCGGTCGGCTGCGCCGTCGATGCCGTCGTCGAGAACGGCGTCTGGATCCGCCAGGAGCCGGTGTTCGATTCGCCGCTCAACCTCGGCGCCCATTGCGCCAAGGGCGCGGCGCTGCGCGAGCACGGCCACGGCGAATACCGCCCGAAGACGCCGATGAAGCTGGTCGGCAACAAGTACGAGCGGATCTCGTGGGACCAGGCGCTCAACGAGATCAGCGCCAAGATGCTCGAGCTCAAGAAGCAGAGCGGGCCGGACTCGGTGTTCCTCGTCGGCTCGTCGAAGCACAACAACGAGCAGGCCTACCTGATGCGCAAGTGGGTGAGCCTCTGGGGCAGCAACAACTGCGACCACCAGGCGCGCATCTGCCACTCCACCACGGTCGCGGGCGTCGCGAACACGTGGGGCTACGGCGCGATGACGAACTCGTACAACGACATGCGCAACACCAAGTGCGCGCTCTACATCGGCTCGAACGCGGCCGAGGCGCACCCGGTGTCGATGCTGCACATGCTGCACGCCAAGGAGACCGGCGCCAAGCTGATCGTCGTCGACCCGCGCTTCACGCGCACCGCGGCCAAGGCCGACGAATACGTGCGCATCCGCTCGGGCTCCGACATCCCGTTCCTGTTCGGCGTCCTCCACCACATCTTCAAGAACGGCTGGGAAGACCAGAAGTACATCGCCGATCGCGTCTACGGCATGGACAAGGTCAAGGCCGAGGTCATGACCAAGTGGACGCCCGACAAGGTCCAGGAGGCCTGCGGCGTCGACGAGGCGACGTGCTTCAAGGTCGCGAAGATGATGGCCGACAACCGGCCGAGCACGATCGTCTGGTGCATGGGCCAGACTCAGCACACGACCGGCAACGCGATCGTTCGCGCGTCGTGCATCGTCCAGCTCGCGCTCGGCAACGTCGGCGTCAGCGGCGGCGGCGCCAACATCTTCCGCGGCCACGACAACGTCCAGGGCGCGACCGACGTCGGCCCGAACCCCGACTCGCTGCCCGGCTACTACGGCCTCGCCGAAGGCGCGTGGAAGCACTTCGCCAAGGTCTGGGGCGTCGACTTCGAGTGGATCAAGAAGCAATACGCGCCGGGCATGCTGACCAAGCCCGGCATGACGGTCTCGCGCTGGATCGACGGCGTGCTCGAGAAGAACGACCTGATCGACCAGGACTCGAACCTGCGCGGCCTGATCTTCTGGGGCCACGCGCCGAACTCGCAGACGCGCGGCGCCGAGATGAAGCGGGCGATGGACAAGCTCGACCTGCTCGTCGTCGTCGACCCGTATCCGTCGGCGTCGGCGGCGATGGCGGCGATGCCGGGCGCCGCCGGCGACCTCAACGCCAACCGCGTCGTCTACCTGCTGCCGGCGGCGACGCAGTTCGAGACCTCGGGATCGGTGACGGCCTCGAACCGCTCGCTGCAGTGGCGCGAGAAGGTGATCGAACCGCTGTTCGAGTCGCGCACCGATCACATGATCATGTACCAGCTCGCGCAAAAGCTCGGCTTCGACAAGGAGCTGATGGCCAAGACCAAGCTGGTCCCGGGCAAGGGCGGCATGCCGGAGCCCGAGATCGAGTCGATCCTGCGCGAGATCAACCAGACCTGCTGGTCGATCGGCTACACCGGCCAGTCGCCGGAGCGGCTGAAGGCGCACATGCGCAACATGAACGTCTTCGACGTCAAGACGCTGCGCGCCAAGGGCGGCATCGACAAGGAGACCGGCTACAAGCTCGACGGCGACTACTTCGGCCTGCCGTGGCCTTGCCTCGGCAACGCCGAGCTGAAGCACCCGGGCTCGCCCAACCTCTACGACACCTCGCGCCACGTGATGGACGGCGGCGGCAACTTCCGCGCCAACTTCGGCGTCGAGCGCGAAGGCGTCAACCTGCTCGCCGAGGACGGCTCCTATTCGAAGGGCGCCGACATCACGACCGGCTACCCCGAGTTCGACCACATCTTTCTCAAGAAGCTCGGCTGGTGGAGCGAGCTCACCGACGCCGAGAAGGCGGCCGCCGAAGGCAAGAACTGGAAGACCGACACCTCGGGCGGGATCATCCGCGTCGTCGCCAAGAACCACGGCTGCCATCCGTTCGGCAACGCCAAGGCGCGAGCCGTCGTCTGGAACTTCCCCGACCCGGTGCCGCTGCACCGCGAGGCGCTCTATTCGACCCGGCCCGACCTCATCGCCAAGTACCCGACGCACGACGACAAGAAGGCGTTCTGGCGCCTGCCGACGCTCTACAAGAGCGTGCAGGAGAAGAACAAGGACATCGGCAAGCAGTTCCCGCTGATCATGAGCTCGGGCCGCCTCGTCGAATACGAGGGCGGCGGCGAGGAGACGCGGTCGAACCCCTGGCTCGCCGAGCTGCAGCAGGAGATGTTCGTCGAGATCAACCCGGCGGCGGCCAACGACCGCGGCATCCGCGACGGCGAGCAGGTCTGGGTCAAGTCGCCGACGGGCGCCAAGATCCTCGTCCGCGCCCTCGTCACCGAACGCGTCGACCGCGAGACGGTCTGGCTGCCGTTCCACTTCTCGGGCCGCTGGCAGGGCGCCGATCTCCTGCCCTACTACCCCGACGGCGCGCACCCGGTCGTTCGCGGCGAGTCGGTCAACACCGCCACCACCTACGGCTACGACAGCGTGACGATGATGCAGGAGAGCAAGACGACGGTGTGCCAGGTCGAACGCGCCGCATAAGGGAGAAGAACGATGGCCCGAATGAAGTTCATCTGCGACGCCGAGCGCTGCATCGAGTGCAACGGCTGCGTCACCGCCTGCAAGGCCGAGAACAACGTCCCGTGGGGCGTCAACCGGCGCCGCGTCGTCACGCTCAACGACGGCGTCGCCGGCGAGCGCAGCATCTCGGTCGCGTGCATGCACTGCTCCGACGCGCCGTGCATGGCAGTCTGCCCGGTCGACTGCTTCTATCGCACGCCCGAAGGCGTCGTCCTGCACGACAAGGACATCTGCATCGGCTGCGGCTACTGCTCGTATGCCTGTCCGTTCGGCGCGCCGCAATTTCCGACCAACGGCAACTTCGGCCTGCGCGGCAAGATGGACAAATGCACCTTCTGCGCCGGCGGCCCGGAAGTGCACGGCAGCGACGCCGAGTTCGAGAAGTACGGGCGCAACCGGCTTTCCGAAGGCAAGCTGCCGGCGTGC
>DASYKC010000217.1:0-2501 GCA_035995885.1 Caldimonas sp.
AAGCTCGTCGAGATCTCCCCGGGCAACCTCAACCGCGTCGGCTACGCGCTGCACGGCAGCCTGGCCACGGAGATGGCGATCAAGCTCGCCTTCCGCAACCGGCCGGACGCCCGCAATCTGCTCGTGCTCCAGGACGGCTACCACGGCCGCACGCTGGCCACGCTCGCGGCGAGCTGGCCGCATCCCGGCAACCGCTTCGGCCCGCTGCAGCCGCGCTTCACGCGCGTCCCGCACCCCGATCCCTACCGGCCGCGCCACGGCCTCGATCCCGAGGGCGACGCGCAGCTCTGCCTCGGCCTGCTGCGCGACATCATCGAAAAGGGCGTCGACGGCCCCGTCGCCGCGCTGATGATGGAGCCGATCCAGGGCAACGGCGGCCACATCGAGTTCCCGCAGTCCTACTACGAGGGCGTGCGCGAGATCTGCGACGAGTTCGGCATCGTGCTGATCTGGGACGAGGTCCAGACCGGCTTCGGCCGCACCGGCGCGATGTTCGCCGCCGACTACTACGGCATCACGCCCGACATCATCGCCTTCGGCAAGGGCGTCGGCGGCGGCTTCCCGCTGGCCGGGATCCTTGCCGACGAGCGGCTGGAGAGCTTCGGCGCCGGCGACGACGCGTTGACCTTTGGGCAGTTCCCGGTCGCGATGGCGGCGGCGCTGGCGACGGTCACCGCGATCGGAGACGACGGGCTCTGCGAGCGCGCGGCCGACCACGGCGAGCACGCCACGCGGCGCCTGCTGGAGATGCAGACGCGCCATCCGCTGATCGGCGACGTGCGCTGTCCCGGCCTGATGGTCTCGATCGAGCTGGTACTCGACCGCGTGACCAAGGAACCCGCGCTGCGGGCGGCGCAGGAGGTCTACCGGCTCGGTCTCGAGCGCGGCGTGTTGTTCGGCGAGAGCCGCTACGCCGGGCTCGGCAACCTGATCAAGGTCAAGCCGCCGCTCGACATCCCGCGCGAACTGCTGGATCGTTCGCTCGACGTCCTCGACGAGGTCCTCGGCATCATCGAGGCCGGCGGGAGCCCCGCATGACCACTTTGGAGACCTTCCCGCCCAGCGCCGAAGCGCCGCGCGCCGCCGGCGACGACACCGACCTCGAGTCGCTCGGCTATCAGCCCAAGCTGCACCGGACGATGGGCGCCTACACGTCGTTCGCGCTCGCGTTCTCGATGGTGTCGATCAACACCGGCATCATCACGCTCTTCGCCGACCCGTTCTCGCGCATCGGCGGCGTGGCGATCCTGCTGTGGCTCGTCGTCATCCCCTTGGTGTTCGCGATCGTCGCGGTCTACGCGCACCTCGCCGGCCGGATTCCCTTGACGGGCTACGCGTACCAATGGTCGAGCCGTCTGGCCGGACCGCACTTCGGGTGGTTCACGGGCTGGGTCGCGCTGATCTCGTTCCTGGCCGGCACCGCGGCCACCGCGGCCGCGCTCGGCAGCGTCTTCGCGCCCGAGATCTGGGCCGATCCGACCCGCGGTCAGGTGCAGATGCTGAGCATCGCCGCGACCGTCGTCGTCTGCGCGCTGAACGTCTTCGGCGTCAAGATCGCCACCCGAGTCAACAACGTCGGCGCCTCTCTGGAGCTGGCCGGGACGGTGGCGCTGGGCCTACTGCTGCTGGCCGGACTGCTCTTCTTCTTCGGCAACGACACGCAGGGCGTGAGCATCCTCACCTCGACCGAGCACGTCGGCGACAGCCCGATCACACTGACCTCGATCGCGCTCGCCGGCCTGCTGCCCGTCTACGTGCTGCTGGGCTGGGAGGGCGCGGCCGATCTGGCCGAGGAGACCAAGGACCCACGGCGCGCCGCACCGCGCGCGATGGTCCGTTCGGTGGCCGTCTCCGGCGCCGCCGGGTTCATCATCTTCGCGCTGCTGGGCATGGCCATCCCGGGCACCGTCGGCAGCTTCATGGACGGGCCCGGCAACCCGGTCTTCCGGCTGATCGAGGAGCAGGTCGGGACGTTCCCGAAGGACCTGATGGTGATCATCGCGTTCGCGTCGATCTTTGCCTGCCTGATCGCGAACATGGCGGTCGCCACGCGGATGGTGTTCGCGCTCTCGCGCGACGACATGCTGCCGGGTTCGAAGATGCTGGCGTCCGTGAACACCCGGACCGGCACGCCGATCGCCGCGATCCTCGGCGTCGCCGGGCTGGCCGTGGTGCTCAACGTGCTCAACGAGGGCCTCGTGGCGAAGATCTTCGCCATCGTCGGCCTGGGCTACTACCTCACCTACCTGCTGACGCTGATCGCGGCGTTCGTGGCCAAGCGCGCCGGCCGGATCCCGGACGCGCCCGAGGGCGTCTTCGACCTCGGCCGCTGGCTGACGCCGATGGCCGTCATCGGTGCCGCGTGGGCGCTCGTCGTCATCGTCGTGCTGACCCTGCCGTCGGTCAACAACACGACCGCGTACACGACCGCCGGCGCGCTCGCGCTCGGCGCGCTCTGGTGGCTGCTGGTGCTGCGCCGCCGGATCAACGCCGGCCTCGCC
>DASYKC010000218.1:0-11970 GCA_035995885.1 Caldimonas sp.
TGCGGCATCATCACGCCCTTCGACGGCCCCGACGTTCCCGACGTGTAAACGATGCAGGCGAGGTCGTACGGGCCCGGCTCCGCGGGCAGGTCACCATTGGCCGCGGCGTGCGCGGCGAGGTCGTCGTAGGCCATCGTCGTCACCCGATCGAAGACGGCCGGCCTCGCCTCGGCCACGTCGCCGGCGACGACGACGAGCGCCGCGATCGCCGTCCCGGCGCCCGAGACCTCGTCGAAGGACGCGAGCAGCTCGGCGTCGGCGAACACCACCTTCGGGTCGCTGTTGCGCAGCTGATGCTCGAGAAAGCTGCCCTTGAGCTCGGTGTTGACCGGGACGAAGACCGCGCCGAGGCGAAGCGCCGCGAGCATGATCACCATGAACTCGAGCCGGTTCTTGACCAGCACCATGACGCGATCGCCGCTGCCGACGCCGAGAGCGGCGAGGGCGTGGGCGAGGCGAAGGCCCTGGCGCTCGTAGCCGGCGAAGGTCAGCGCGGATCCGTGTTGGAACGACATGAACTCGCTCTCGCCGAATCGCTCGGCCTGTCGGCGCACCAGCGCCGGATAGGTCCAGGTCGCTTTCTCTTCGAGGTCCATTCCTGTCCTGTCTCCCGGGCTGCCGCTTCAGCGCGCCGCGCGCAGCGGTCGAAACAACGTCCTGATGTCTTCGGCCAGCGCGGCCGGCTGCTCGAGGGCGGCGAAGTGGCCGCCCCTCGGCATGCGCGTCCATTGCCGGATGTCGGCGTAGGTCCGCGCCGCGAGCGAGCGCGGCGGCCGCACCAGCTCGGCCGGGAACTCGGCGTAGCCGACCGGCACGTCGACGTGCGACCCCGCGGCCAAGGGCCAGGGCGTGTGGAGGCGCGCGTAGTACGGCCAGAACGACGAGCCGATCGCGCCCGAGGTCCAGTACAGCATCACGTTGGCGAGCATCCGGTCGCGCGACACGGCGTTCTCGGGATCGCCGTCGCAGTCGGTCCAGGTCCTGAACTTCTCGACGATCCACGCCGCCAGGCCGACCGGCGAGTCGGTCAGCGCGTAGGCCAGCGTCTGCGGCTTCGTCGCCTGGATCGACTGGTAGCCGCCTTCCTCGCGGATCCAGCGTCGCGCCGCGTCGTGGAAGGCGCGCTCTTCGTCGCTGGGATCGACGCGCGCCTCGGGATCGCGGCGCAGGCTCAGCATGTTGAGGTGAAGGCCGATGATCTCGCCCGGCCAGTGCAGCCCGAGCAGCGTCGCGACCAGCGAGCCCCAGTCGCCGCCCTGGACGCCGAAGCGGTCGTGGCCGAGGACGTCGTGCATCAGCGCGTGCAAGGTCGTCGCGATTTCTTCGGCGCCGAATCGCGCCTGCCCGGGCCGGTACGACAGCGTGTAGCCGGGCAGCGACGGCGCGACGATCGTGAAGGCGTCGGCCGGGTCGCCGCCGTGCCGGCCCGGATCGGTGAGCATCGGGATGATCTCGAGGAACTCGAGCACCGAGCCCGGCCAGCCGTGGCACAGCAGGAGCGGCATCGGCGCCGGGCCGACGCCGGGCTCGTGGATGAAGTGCAGATCGATGCCGGCGACGGCGACGGTGAACTGGCGCAGGCGATTGAGCGACGCTTCCTGCGCGCGCCAGTCGAACGGCCCCTGCCAGTACGCGGTCAGCCCGCGCAGGTAGGCGAGGCTCGTTCCGCTCGCCCACGGCGCGCCCTCGGGCTCGTCGGGCCAGCGCGTCAGGCGAAGGCGCGTCTGCAGGTCTTCCAGAACCGCCTCGGGAACGTGCAACTGGAACGGCGCCGGTTGCGTCGCCACGTCAGCGACCTCCGATGAATCTCGGGCATCGCGTCGAATGCATCATCGACGCGCTCACTCGCCATGCGCACCGGAGCGGACCGCCGGCCTCGCTCATCGCGGCGTCCGCGCCTGCCGGGGTTGTGGCGGAGCGGCCGGCGCCGCGTCGGCCACGGGCAGGCCGGCGCTCTCCCTGGCTACGAGGCGCGCCACCAGCGAGGCGTAGAACTCGCCGAGCTGGAGGGGAGTCAGGTGGCCGCGCGGCGAGAACCAGCGCGAGACCGAGACGCCGAGCGAGAGCACGGTGATGGTCAAGAGGCGCAGCTCGTCGCTGCGGAACTCGCCGCTCGCGGCGCCTTCCTTCAGGCAGTCGAAGATCACCTGCTCGGTCGCGTCGCGGATGCGGATGACCTTGCGCCGCTGCGTCGTCTCGAGCGCCTGGAACTCGAAGTTGGCGACGTGGACGGCGGTGTGCATCGAGGCGTGGCAGGCGACGTGCGTGCGGACGAGCCGATGCAGCCGCTCGCTCGCCGTCCCTTCGCCCTGCGCCGCCTTCTCGAGCTCCTCGAGGACCCACTCGGCGACGATGATCGCGATCGCGTAGAGCAGCTGTTCCTTGGCGCTGAAGTGCATGTACACCGCCGCCGGGCTGAGCTTGGCCTTGGCCGCGATGTCGCGCGTCGTCGAGGCGTGGAAGCCCTTCTTGGCGAAGCTCTCGACCGCGGCGCCGAGCATGCGCCGGATCGAGGGCGAGGCGACGCGGCGCTTGAACAGCTCGGCGTGCGAGCGCGGCAGCTGCGGATCGGCGGCGCCCGGCGGCGCCGTCAGCATGCGGTCGACCGACTTGCCGTTCGCTGCGCGCGCCGGCGCCGTCGTCACTGCCATGTGGTCACTGCCATGTGTATTCCCTTCTCCCGCCGTCGATGCAGATCAGCGCACCCGTGATGTAGGCCGCCGGACCGGAGCAGAGGAAAGCAACCAGCGCGCCGACTTCCTCCGGTTTGCCGAGCCGGCCGAGCGGCGATTGGCGCCGGATGGTATCGAGAAATTCCGCCGAGTAGCCGCCGAGCATGTCGGTCTCGATGTAGCCCGGCGCGATGGTGTTGACGGTGATGCCCCAGGCGCCGAGCTCCTTGGCGACGGTGCGGCCGAAGCCGGCGACGGCCGCCTTGGCGGCGCTGTAGCTCGATACGCCGGGCCGGCCGCCGCCGGTGACGTGGACCGATGCCGTGTTGACGATCCGCCCCCAGCGCCGCGACTTCATCGCCCGCGCCGCGTGCTTGGTGCAGAGAAAAGTCGAGCGCAGGTGACTGTCGATGACCGCGTCCCAGTCGGCGCTCTCGATCTCGTCGACGCTCTTGCCGAGCCGTTGGCCGGCGACACCGGCGTTGTTGACGAGGATGTCGAGCGAGCCGCAGCGGGCGACGACGTCGGCGACGAGCCGCTCGACCGCGGCCTCGTCGGTGACGTCGGCGGCGAAGGCGTCGGCGCGGCCGCCGTCGGCCCGGAGAGTCGCTGCCGCAGCCTCGGCCGTGCCCGCGTCGCGCCCGTTCACGGCGATGCGAACGCCCTCGGCGGCGAGCGCCCGTGCCTCGGCCAGGCCGAGGCCGCGGCTCGAGCCGGTGACCAGCGCAACCTTGCCCTGCAACAGACAGTCCATCCGCGAGCCGGTAAGGGAAAACCTGAAAGAAATTCTTTGACAGGACCGGAGCGCGATCCTAGACTAAGCGCATGCTTATTGCAACTAAGCACGCGCTTATGATCAGCTCGCGCTGCGGGCTGCAGCCGATGCGAAAGACGCCATGACCGTCGCCACCTTCGACGACGACCTGCTCGACCCGGGCCTGATCGACGATCCGTTTCCCTACTACGGCGAGCTGCGCAAGCAGCGCCCGGTGCACTGGAACGAGCGTTGGCGCGGCTGGATCGTCGCCAGCTACGACGACGTGTACAAGGGCCTGCACGACCCGCGGATGCTGGCCGACACGGTCACGCCGTACTTCAAGACGCGCTTGTCGGCGGCGGAGCGCGAGCGCTTCGCCTTGACCTACGACGTGCTCAATTCCTGGGCGGTCTTCGTCGACCCGCCCAAGCACACGATGCTGCGCAAGATCTTCGCGCGCTCGTTCACGCCGAAGTCGGTCGAGACGATGCGCGGCGTCGTCGAGAGCTTCGTCGACGAGTTTCTCGGCAGCTGGCAGGGCAGGGGCAGCGTCGACCTGCTCGCCGACTTCGGCTTCCTGCTGCCGGCCAACGTGATCGCGACGATCATCGGCGCGCCGCGCGAAGACCTGGGCCGCTTCCACAAGTGGTCGCACGAGCTGACCGAGCTGCTGCACGGCGGCGTCGGCACGCCCTCGCGGATGGACGTCGCGCAGCAGGCGATCATCGAGTTCAAGGCCTATCTGCAGGGCCTCTACGACGAGCGGGTGAAGCGGCCGCGCGACGACATGATGAGCTGGCTGATGGAGGTGCAGCGCGCCGATCCGTCGATGCGGCCGGAAGACGTGCTCTATTCGTGCATGCTGATCCTCAACGCCGGCCAGGAGACGACGCAGATCCTGATCGGCAACACGGTGGCGGCCCTGCTCGGCGCGCCCGCGCAACTGCAGCGCCTGCGCGCCGAGCCCCGGCTCACCAAGAGCGCGATCGAGGAATGCCTGCGCTTCAACGGGCCGATGAAGGGGACGATGCGCGTCACCTCCGAGGACATGACGATCGGCGCCGTCTCCGTGAAGCAGGGCGATCGGGTGATGCTGCTGATGGCCTCGGCCAACCGCGACCCGGCCAAGTTCGCCGCGCCCGACCAGCTCGACATCGCGCGCAATCCGAATCCGCACATGGCGTTCGGCCACGGCATTCATTTCTGCCTCGGCGCGCCGCTCGCCAAGCTCGAGCTCGAGATCGGCATGCGCGAGATGGTCAGGCGTTTCCCGCGCATCGAGCTGGCGGGCGAGATCCGCTATCAGCCGCGCATCCTGAGCCGCGCCCTCGAGGCTCCCCTGACGCTGAGCATCGCGTGACACCCGGCTCGAATCCGCCGCAGCGGGTGCTGATCGAGGTCGTCGTCGACAACGACCTGTGCGTCGGCGCCGGCATCTGCATCGCCACCCACCCGACGCTGTTCCGCTTCGGCGATTCCGGCCACGCCGCCTACGTCGGCGAGCGGCTCGACGAGGCGGCCGCGCTCGAAGCGGCCGAGCTCTGTCCGATGTCCGCCATCCGCCTCGTCTACCGAGACTGAGATGAGGCCCCCACGCTCTCTTCGTTCGCTTTCCCCCGAGGGGGCGCGTCAGTCCCTTGGGGCGGCCCGGCGGGACTGAGATGACCGTCGCCGAGTGGATCCGCCGCTGCGCGCGACGCACGCCCGACGCGCTGGCGTTCGTCGACGGTGCGCGGCGCTTCAGCTACGCGCAGTTCAACGAGCGCGCCAATCGCCACGCCAACGGCCTGGTCGCGCTCGGCCTGCAGCGCGGCGATCGCGTCGCCGTGCTGATGAACAACACCGTCGAGACGGTCGAGGCGCTCGCCGCGACGGCCAAGACCGGCATGATTCACGTGCCGATCAACTTCCGCCTGGCCGCGCGCGAGGTGAAGATCGTGCTCGAGCACAGCGGCAGCAGCGTGCTGCTGGTCGACGCCGAATACGCCGCCGTCGTCGCGCAGGCCGGCGCCGTCGCCACGCTGAAGCGAGTGATCGTCGTCCGGCCCGGCGACCCGGCCTCGGACTACGAGCGCTGGCTCGCGGCGCAGCCGGCCGCCGAGCCCGGCATCGACGTCAGCGCCGACGACGATCTCTTCATCTGCTACACGAGCGGCGCGACCGGCAATTCGAAGGGCGTCCTGCACCAGCATCGGCAGAGCGTCGCCCATGCGCCGGTCGTCAACCTTTCCTACGGCATCGACGCCTCGAGCAAGCTGCTGCTCGTCTACCCGCACAACTCGATCGCGTCGATCAACATGTTCTACGTGCCGGCGTGGCTGTGCGGCGCGGCGGTCGTCCTCACCGACCAGCGTAACTTCAACGCCGAGCGCTGGCTCGCCCTGGTCGAGCAGGAGAAGGTGACGCACTGCCACCTGGTGCCGACGATGCTGTTCCGCATCCTCGAGAGCGCGCGCCTGAAGACGACCGACTGCTCGAGCCTGCGCACGATCGGCTACGGGTCGGCACCGATGCCGACCGAGCGCGTCGAGCGCCTGATGGAGGCGTTCGGCAACATCCTGATCCAGGGCTACGGCATGACCGAGGTCTCGTCGATCGCCGCGATCCTCGACAAGAAGGATCACCTCGACGCCATCCTGCATCACCGCGAGCGGCTCAACGCCTGCGGCCGCGCCGCCTTCGGCTGCGAGGTGCGCGTCGTCGACGACGACGGCAAGGACGTCGCCACCGGCAGCGTCGGCGAGATCGTCTTCCGCGGCCCGCAGCTGATGAGCGGCTACTGGAACGAGCCCGAGAAGACGGCCGAGACGATCAGGGACGGCTGGCTCCATTCGGGCGACATGGCCAAGCTCGACGACGAGGGCTATCTCTACATCGTCGACCGCAAGAAGGATCTCATCATCAGCGGCGGCGCCAACATCTCGAGCCGCGAGGTCGAGGAGGCGCTGTACTGGCACCCCTCGGTGCGCGAGGCCGGCGTCATCGGCCGCGCCGACGAGGAGTGGGGCGAGCGGCCGCACGCCTTCATCTCGCTCAATCCCGGTACCAGCGCGACGGCGCAGGAGCTGATCGACTTCTGCCGCGAGCGGATCGCCCACTACAAGTGCCCGGCCGCGATCGACATCATCGACGAGCTGCCGAAGAACGCCCTCGGCAAGATCCTGAAGACCGAGCTCCGCGCGCGCCTGCGCGCCATCCCCGCAAGGAACGACCACCGATGAAGGACTATCGACCCTACGATGTCGTCTACGAAGACATCCTTTTCCAGCCGCGCGGCCACGCCGCCTGGATCACGCTCAACCGCGCCAACCGCGGCAACTCGTTCCGGCGCCAGACGCTCGACGAGATCATCGATGCCGTGATCCGCGCCGGCGAGGCGCCGGGCGTGCGCAGCGTCGTCATCACGGCCGCGGGCGAGCGGTTCTTCTCGACCGGCGGCGACGTCAACGACTACCACCTCAAGTACAGCGACGACATGATCGGCATGCGCTCATACGAGCGCGCGCTCGAGCGCGTCTTCGCCGAGATCATCCACTGCCCGAAGCCTGTCATCCACCGCATCAACGGCGATGTCGTCGGCGGCGCCAACGCCTTCCACCTCGCCGCCGACTTCGCGGTGATGGCGAAGAGCGCCAAGCTGCAGCAGGTCGGCGTCGGCATCGGCAGCGTCGCCGGCTTCGGCCCGACCCAGTGGTGGACGCTCGCCGTCAACGACAAGCGCGCGCGCGACATCCTGATGTGCCTGAAGCCGGTCACCTCCGACCTCGCGCTCGAGTGGGGCGCGGTCAACACGGTGGTCGAGACGGCGGAGCTCGACGCCGCCGTCGACGACCTGGTGAATCGCCTCGCCGGCATGTTCCCCGATGCGCTGCGCTACACCAAGGTCGCGCTGAACGCGCAGAAGGAGCTCGCCTTCCGCGAGATGACGCAGGCGCGCGAGTGGCTCACGCTGCACTTCCCGTCGATGGAATCGCGCGAGGGCTTCGGCGCCTTCTTCAACAAGCGCAAGGTCAGCGCCGAGGCGAGCTGGAAAGCGGTCGACACCGGCCACGTCACGGTCGCGCCCTACGGCGGCTACAGCGTCGTCTGCCCGTCGTGCCACGCCGAGGCGCTGCCCGAAGACCACTCGTTCTGCGGCGTCTGCGGCGGCGCGCTGAAGAAGGCAGCGGCATGAGCCACTCGGGTCGCAGCTACGTCGTCAGTGCCGCTGCCGGCGGCATCGGCAGCGAGCTGGTCGGCCTCCTGATCGGCGCCGGCGCGAAGGTCTTCGCCTGCGACATCAGCTCGCGCCGCCTCGCCGCGCTGGCCGAGAGGTTCGGCGCCGACGCGTCGCGCCTGCGCACCCTCAAGGCCGACACCGCCGACGAAGGCGGCGCCGAGAGCGTGCGCCGCGCCGCGCTCGAGGCGTTCGGCGAGATCAGCGGCCTGGCCAACATCGCCGGCGGCATCGTCGGCATCGGCGAGGACCTGATCGATCGGGCGATGGAGAAGATCAGCGTCGACGAATTCCGCCAGACCTATCGCCTCAACGTCGAGAGCTGCTTCCTGATGACGCGCGCGTTCGTGCCGCACTTTCGCGAGCGCCGCTACGGCAAGGTTGTGAACGTGGCGTCGCTGGCGGCGTTCGGCAACTTCGACGCGATGGGCAACGCCGGCTACGACGCGGCCAAGGCGGCTGTCGTCGGACTGACGCACACGCTGTCGCGCAGCCTCGGACCCGACGGCATCCGCGTCAACGTCGTCGCACCGGGATCGGTCTTCACCGAGAAGGTCAAGGCGAGCTTCAGCGCGGAGTTCATCGAGAAGCAGCGGCAGCGAATTCCGCTGCATGTGCTGACCGGCCCGCGCGACATCGCCAATGCGCTCGCCTTCTTTCTATCGCCCGAGTCGGACCAGGTCAGTGGCGAAGTCCTCCGCGTCAGCGGCGGCCTGCGCTGAATTCAAACAAGAGGAGACAAGACATGAACCACCCCACGAAACGTCTTTTCGGCCGCCTGCTCGCCGCCGTGCCGATGGTCGTCGCGGCGCTCGCCGCCGGGCCCGCCTTCGGCCAGGCGAAGGAGCCGGTCAAGGTCGGCATCGTCCTCAGCATGAGCGGGCCGGCGGCGGTGTTCGGCCTGCCCGAGCGCGACGCGATCAACGCCGTCTACAAGGAGGTCTTCGCGACCGCCGGCGTCAACGGCCATCGCCTCGACCTCGTCTTCTGCGACGACAAGACCAATCCGACCGAGGCGGCGCGCTGCGTCACGCAGCTCACCAACGACGAGAAGGTCGTCGCCATCGTCGGTCCCGGCACCGGCGGCAACATCCTCGCCGCCGGCCCGATCGCCGACCGGCTCAAGGTGCCGCTGCTCGGGCCGGCCGGAACGGTCGCGATCACCGACAAGGCGAACGCCTTCTATCCGTGGGTGTACCGCGTCGCCATCAACGACATGGTCGGCGTCCGCGCGCTGCTCGAGGGCGCCGTCAAGGCCGGCGCCAAGAAGATCGGCGTGATCTACCAGGAAGACGCGTACGGCAAGTTCGGCAACGACTTCGCGGCCAAGCTCGGCGCCGAGACCGGCTTCCAGGTCGTCGAGTCGGTGAGCGCGCCCTACACCGCGACCGACCTGACGCCGCAGGCGACCAAGCTGCGCAATGCCAACGTCGACGCGGTGTTCATGCAGCTCTCGATCTCGTCGCTCGGCGCCGGCTTCCTGAAGGCTGCCAACGAGGTCGGCCTCAAGGTGCCGCTCTACGGCAACTCCGGCCTGGCGCAGAAGTCGTTCATCGACGCCGCCGGCCCGCTGGGCGAGGGCGTTCGCGTCCTGAGCATCGGCAACCTGCCTTACGACCCGACGCCGCCGGAGCAGAAGCTCGCCGCGATGCTCGTCAAGAACGGCAACAAGCCGCAGGGCTGGGGCGAGATCGTCGGCGTCAACGGCCTGATGGCCATCGCCGCGGCGATCAAGGCGATCGACGGCCCGATCACCGGCCAGAAGATGCGCGACACGCTCGAGACCCTGTGCGGCTTCGAGACGTACTCGATGGGCAAGCCCTGCTTCACGAAGGACAACCACGACGGCTGGGGCGCCGACGCGCTGGTCCTGACGACGATCCGCGGCGGCCAGTTCCGCTCCGGCCGTTAAGCGCGCCGCGCCGACCTTGCCACGACCGGCGGACACCGGCCGATGATCGAATACGTCGTTCGCGGCCTGCTCAACGGCGCCGTCTACGCGCTGCTGGCGCTGCCGATGAGCCTGCTGTTCGCGACCGCGGCGACGGTCGACTTCGCGATCGGCGCCTACGCGCTGCTCGCGGCGGCGGTGGCGACGTCGATCGCCGGACCGCTCGGCCTGGCGGCCGGCATGCTCGCCGCGATCGGCGCGTCGCTCGTCATGGCCGCCATCTTCGCCTGGCTCAAGCGGAGCGAAGAGGAGAGCATCCGCGTCGCCCTCGCCAGCTTCGGCCTGTCGGTCGCGATCGCCTCGATCGTGCTGATGGTCTGGGGCACGCAGCCGTTCGTGCGGCCGACGTTCACGACCTTCTTCCAGATCGCCGGCCTGCGCATCAATCCGCAGGGCCTCATCAACGTCGCCATGAGCGTCACGCTGATGGGCCTGCTCTACTACCTGCTCCGCTTCACCAACCTCGGCCGGATGATGCGCGCCGCCGCCGCCAACCCGGGCGGCGCCGAGCTGAGCGGCATCCCGGTGCTCGGCGTGCAGGGCGCGGCGATCCTCGTCGGCGGCCTGCTCGGCGGCATCGCCGGCCTCTTGATCCTGCACAGCTCCGGCATGGACTTCACCGCGTCGCTCAGCCTCACCTTCATCGGCTTCGCGGCGGCAATCATCTTCGGCATCCAGAGCCCCGTGCGCAGCCTCCTCGGCGGCCTGGCGATCGGCGTCGTCGAGGCGCTCAGCTCAGGCTACACCTCGGGGATGGGCACGGCGATGGTGCCGTCTCTCTTCATGCTCATCGTCCTCATGACCGGCCAGCTCGGCGCGAGCCGTTTCTCCGGAGACCGGCCGTGAACATCTTGCGCGAGCGCCGCAACACGCTCGTCATCGTCGTTGTCGCGATCGTCGTCTGCGCGGTCGCGCCCTGGCGCGCGGTCTGGCTCGACCTCGCCGTGCTCACCGGCATCCTCTCGCTCATCGCGCTCTCGGCGGGCCTGTGCTACGGCCAGGCCGGCATCCTCTCGATGGCGCAGGGCGCCTTCGCGGCGATCGGCGCCTACGCGACCGCCGTCGGCGCCACGCGCTATGGCTGGCCGCCGTGGCTCGCCCTCGTCCTCGCCTTGACGCTGCCGGCGCTGCTCGCCTGGGGCGTCGCCCGCATGGTGACGCGGATGGCGCCGCTCGCGACGGCGCTGGCGACGCTCGCGCTCGGCACGCTGGTCGAGATCGTCGCGCGCAGCTGGGACAGCGTCACCGGCGGCTACGTCGGCATCGCCGGCGTGCCGCCGCTGCCGGGCTTCGAGAAGCCGGCCCTCTTCAACGTCCTGGTCTGGACGATCGTCTGCATCGCCGTCCTCGCCTACGAAAACCTGATGCGCTCGGCCTATGGTCGGGCGCTGAACGGCGTCCGCCACGACCGCACGCGGGCGATCGCCGACGGCGTCGCCGTCGCGCCGCTGCTGAGCGCGATGCTCGCTCTCTCGGCGGCGATGGCCGGCGTCGGCGGCTTCCTGTACGTGCACTACATCAGCTACATGAGCCCGCAGTCGCTCGACACCAACACCTCGATCTCGGCGCTGCTGATGGCGGTCGTCGGCGGCGCCGGCTACATCCTCGGCCCGGTCCTCGGCACGGTGCTGCTGACGCTGCTCGGCAAGCTCCTGCCGGCGCAGGAAGCGCAGGGCCTCTTCTACGGCGGCACGCTGATCCTGATCCTGCTCGTCGCCCGCGACGGCCTGATCGGCGCGGTCGAGCGCGTGCTGCGCGCGCGCCGGCGCGAGCCGCGGCGCGACGCGCCTGTCGCGGCCGAGGCGACGGCGCCGTCGCCACCGCCGAGCGGGACGCGCGCGGAGAGCGTGCCGTGAGCGGGGCGATGCTGCGTGCCGAGGACGTGCGGATGGAGTTCGGCGGCATCGTCGCGCTCGAGCGCGCCGGCGTCGAGGTGACGCCGGGTCGCGTCGTCGGCCTGATCGGTCGCAACGGCTCGGGCAAGAGCACGCTCTTCAACTGCATCACCGGCTTCCTCGAGCCGACGTCGGGGCGCATCACGCTCGACGGTCACGATATCTGCGGCCACGCGCCGCACGAGATCGTCCGCGCCGGCGTCGCCCGCACGTTCCAGACGCCGCGCGTCGACCTGCGCGCGACGGTTCGCGACGCCGTCCTGTGCGGCCTCTTCCCGTCGAAGAAGAAGAGCTTCGCGTCGGCCGTGCTCGGCCTGCCCGCGTCGCTCGCCGAAGAGCGCGCGCTGCGCCGTCGCGCCGACGCCGTCATCCGTCAGCTCGGCCTCGACGCCTGGGCCGACACCGAGATCGGCAAGCTCTCGATGGGACGCGTCCGCATGGTCGAGGTCGCGCGGGCGATGGCGGCGAGCGCGCGCTAT
>DASYKC010000219.1:0-2283 GCA_035995885.1 Caldimonas sp.
GACGACGCGATCACCGAGATCGTCAAGTTCCAGGAAGACGTCGGCCTGAAGAGCGTCACCGACGGCGAGTTCCGCCGCACCTACTTCCACATCGACTTCCTCGAGCAGCTCGGCGGCGTCAAGACCGACATCCCGGTGACGATCCGAAAGCCCGACGGCAGCGAAGAGCTCGCGCCGCCGGTGATGCGCGTGATCGGCACCGTGCGCCACGTCAAGGACATCCAGCGCGCCGACTTCGAGTACCTGAAATCGCAGGTGAGCGCCGGCCACACGGCGAAGGTGACGATCCCCTCGCCGACGATGCTGCACTTTCGCGGCGGCCGCGCCGGCATCAGCCGCGAGCACTATCCCGACCTCGAGCCGTTCTACCAGGACGTCGCCGACGCCTACGGCGACGAGCTGCGCTCGCTCGCCGCTGCCGGCTGCAGCTACGTGCAGATGGACGACACCAACCTCGCCTACCTGTGCGACGACAAGATGCGCGCGGCGGCGCGGTCGCGCGGCGACGACCCCGACGAGCTGCCGCATCGCTACGCCTCGTTCATCAACCGCGTCGTCGCCCAGAAGCCCGAGGGCATGACGCTCGCCGTGCACCTGTGCCGCGGCAACTTCAAGAGCACCTGGGCGGCCCAGGGCGGCTACGAGCCGGTCGCCGAGGCGCTGCTCTCGGAGATGGGCGTCGACGGCTACTTCCTCGAATACGACGACGCGCGCTCGGGCGACTTCAAGCCGCTGCGCTTCCTGCCGAAAGGCAAGACCGTCGTCCTCGGCCTCGTCACGACCAAGCTCGGCCAGCTCGAGTCGAAGGACGACCTCAAGCGGCGCATCGACGAGGCCGCGAAGTACGTGCCGATGGAGCAGCTCTGCCTCTCGCCGCAGTGCGGCTTCTCGAGCACCGTGCACGGCAACGCGATCGCGGTCGAGGCGCAGCGCGCCAAGCTGCGCCTCGTCGTCGAGGTCGCCGACGAGGTGTGGGGCGGGCACTGACGAAGCGGCGCGGCGACGCGCGCTGCAGGAACGTCGTCGAGGGCCGTCGCGCCGCTCAGGCGCCGGTCTTCCTGCGCGTCGCGCCGAGGTAGGTCTCGATGACGCGCGGATCCTTGGCGAGGTCGGCGGCCGGGCCTTCGAGCGCGATCTCGCCCATCTCGAGGACATAGCCGTAGTCGGCGACCTCGAGCGCGGCGCGGGCGTTCTGCTCGACCAGCAGGATCGTCACGCCGGTCGCACGCAGCGCGGCGATGGTCGCGAAGATGTCGCGGACGACGAGCGGCGCGAGGCCGAGGCTGGGCTCGTCGAGCATCAGGAGCCGCGGCTTGCCCATCAGGGCGCGGCCGACGGCGAGCATCTGCCGCTCGCCGCCCGAGAGCGTGCCGGCGAGCTGGGCGCGCCGCTCGCGCAGGCGCGGAAACAGCACGAAGACCTCGTCGAGGGACCCGGCGCTGTCCTTGCGGCCGAGGCGGACCTGGCGGTACGCGCCGAGGAGCAGGTTGTCCTCGACCGACATCGTCGCGAAGAGAGCCCGCGTCTCGGGCACGAGCGCCATGCCGAGCATGACGCGCTCCTCGAGCGAGCGCAGGCCGATCGGCGCGCCGTCGTACTCGACCTCCCCGCGCGACTCGAGCACGCCCATCAGCGCGTTGAGCAGCGTCGACTTGCCGGCGCCGTTCGGGCCGATGACGGTGATCACCTTGCCGGCGCGCGCCGTGATCGTCAGGCCGTGCAGGACCTCGGCGCGGCCGTAGCCGGCATGCAGGTCGCGGACGTTCAGCAGCAGCTCGGCCATCGCCCCCGCCTCAGTGCTCGGTGCCGAGATAGGCCGCCCGGACCGCCGGCGACGCCTGCACTTCCTCGGGCGTCCCTTCGATCAGCTTGGTGCCGAACTCCATCACGACGACGCGATCGACGAGGCCCATGACGAGGTCCATGTCGTGCTCGACGAGGAGGATCGAGAGGCCCTCGCCGCGCAGCTGGCGCAGCACGGTCGCGAGGCCTTCCTTCTCCTTCAGGCGCAGGCCGGCGGCGGGCTCGTCGAGCAGGAGCAGGATCGGATCGGCGGCGAGCGCGCGCGCGATCTCCATGAGGCGCTGCTGGCCGAGGGCGAGGTTGCCGGCCTGCTCGTGCATCAGCTCGCCCATGCCGATGCGCTGCAGCTGGCGCTCGGCTTCCTTCATCAGGCGGCGCTCCTCGGCGCGATCGGTGCGCAGCATCGCCGCCGGGACGCCGTGCTTGCCGCGCAGGTGCGCGCCGAGGGCGACGTTCTCGAGCACCGTCATCGCGCCGATC
>DASYKC010000220.1:0-2015 GCA_035995885.1 Caldimonas sp.
GATCTCACCGGCGGCGTCCTCGGCAGCCACTACCAGGACATCTTCGCCTTCGTCGTCCTCATCCTCGTGCTCACGCTCAGGCCGCAGGGCCTGCTCGGCGAGCGCGTCGCCGATCGAGCGTGAAGGGATCGGTGTGACCCGCTTTTCCGAAGCCACCCGGAAGCAGAAGCTGATCGTCCTGATCGGCGCCGCGGTCCTGCTGTTCATCCTCCCCTTCGTCGTCCAGACGGCCGGCAACGCCTGGGTGCGGATCATCGACATCGCGCTCCTCTACGTGCTGCTCGCGCTCGGCCTCAACATCGTCGTCGGCTATGCCGGCCTGCTCGACCTCGGCTACGTCGCGTTCTATGCCGTCGGGGCGTACATGCTGGGCCTGCTCGCGTCGCCGCAGCTCACCGACACCTTCCCGGCGTTCGCCAGCATGTTTCCGAACGGCCTGCACATGCCGTGGTGGGTCGTGATCCCGCTCGGCGCGCTCGTCGCCGGCGGCGCCGGCGTCCTGCTCGGCGCGCCGACGCTGAAGCTGCGCGGCGACTACCTCGCCATCGTCACGCTCGGCTTCGGCGAGATCGTGCGGGTCTTCCTGAACAACCTCGACGCGCCGGTCAACATCACCAACGGCCCGAAGGGCATCACCGGCATCGACGAGATCTCGATCTTCGGCGTCTCGCTCGGCAAGACGCAGCACTTCTTCGGCCTCGAGTGGCCGAAGGTCACCAACTACTACTTCCTGTTCCTGCTCCTCGTCATCTTCGCCGTCGTCATCTGCTACCGCCTCGAGCGCAGCCGGATCGGCCGCGCCTGGATGGCGATCCGCGAAGACGAGATCGCCGCCAAGGCGATGGGGATCAATACCAGGAACCTCAAGCTGCTCGCCTTCGGCATGGGCGCGACCTTCGGCGGCGTCTCGGGCGTCATGTTCGCGAGCTTCCAGGGCTTCATCTCGCCGGAGTCGTTCAGTCTGCAGGAATCGGTGATGATCGTCGCGATGGTCGTCCTCGGCGGCATCGGCCACCTGCCGGGCGTGATCGTCGGCGCCTTGCTGCTTGCCGCCTTGCCCGAGGTGCTGCGCTACGTCGCCGGGCCGCTGCAGCAGATGACCGACGGCCGGCTCGATGCGTCGATCCTGCGCCAGCTGCTGATCGCCCTGGCGATGATCGGCATCATGCTGTCGCGGCCGCGCGGCCTCTGGCCTTCGCCTGAGCACGGCCGCATGCGCGCTGCCGGAGCCGAGCCGCCGCCGCCGCAGGGACCCGAAGGCGAGCTGCCGGTGAAGCTGCCGCACGACCTGCCGCCGGCGACGCTGATCCCGCCGAGCGCCGGCCACATCGTGCCGACCGAGCGATGAGCGAGCCGATCCTGCGCGTGAGCGGCGTGTCGAAGCGCTTCGGCGGCCTGCAGGCGCTTTCCGACGTCGGCATCACGATCGCGCCGGGCCAGGTCTACGGCCTGATCGGCCCGAACGGCGCCGGCAAGACGACCTTCTTCAACGTCCTCACTGGTCTTTACATGCCCGACTCGGGCAGCTTCGAGCTCGGCGGCAAGCCCTACCAGCCGAGCGCGGTGCATGAGGTCGCCAAGGCGGGGATCGCGCGCACGTTCCAGAACATCCGCCTGTTCGCCGACATGACGGCGCTCGAGAACGTCATGGTCGGCCGCCACGTGCGGACGCACTCGGGCCTCGTCGGCGCGGTCTTTCGCACGCCCGGCTTCAAGGCCGAGGAGGCGGCGATCGCCGGGCGCGCCCAGGAGCTGCTCGACTACGTCGGCATCGGCGGCTTCGCCGAATACAAGGCGCGAACCCTCAGCTACGGCGACCAGCGCCGCCTCGAGGTAGCGCGCGCGCTCGCCACCGACCCGAAGCTGATTGCCCTCGACGAGCCCGCCGCCGGCATGAACGCGACCGAGAAGGTGACGCTGCGCGAGCTGATCGACCGCATCAGGAACGACGGCCGCACGATCCTGCTCATCGAGCACGACGTCAAGCTCGTCATGGGGCTGTGCGACCGCGTCAC
>DASYKC010000221.1:0-12055 GCA_035995885.1 Caldimonas sp.
GGCATGCGCGGATCGGAGCGGACGTTGTCGTTGACGAAGCTGAGGCCGGCATCGAGCGCTTCGGCGGCGATGCGCTCGCCGCGCTCGAGATCGCGCGTCAGCACCCCCGAGCCGAGGCCGAACTCGCTCTTGTTGGCGATGGCGATCGCGTCGCTTTCGTCGGCCGCCTCGATGATCGCGGCGACCGGGCCGAAGACCTCCTCGTCGTGCGCCGGCTGTCCGGGACGGACATCGGTGAGGACGGTCGGCGGATACCAGGCGCCGGGACGGTCGGGAACGACGCCGCCCAGCAGCAGCTTCGCGCCGCGCTGGATGCTGGCGACGACCTGGGCGTGGATCTGGTCGCGCGCTGCGACGCTCTGCATCGGCCCGAGCTTGGTGGCGGGATCGCGCGGGTCGCCCATCTCGTAGGTTCGCATCGTTGCGACGAGCGCGTTCTCGAAGGCGGCGCGCACCTCGCGGACGACGATGAAGCGCTTGCCGGCGATGCAGCTCTGGCCGCCGTTGACCATCCGCGCCGCCGCGCAGACGCGCGCCGCGACGCCGATGTCGGCGTCCTCGAGGACGACGTAGGCGTCGGAGCCGCCGAGCTCGAGGACGCATTTCTTCAGCACCGCGCCGGCGCTGGCCGCGACGCTGCGACCCGCCGGCACGCTGCCGGTGAGCGTGACGGCGGCGACGTTCGCGTCCTCGATCAGCGGCTTGACCGCAGCGCTCGCGACCAGGACGGTGCCGAACAGGTGATCGGGAAAGCCGGCCTCGCGGAACACCGACTCGATCGCCAAGGCGCAGCCGGGAACGTTGCTCGCATGCTTGAGGACGCCGCCGTTGCCCGCCATCAGGGCTGGCGCCGCGAAGCGGAAGACCTGCCAGAACGGGAAGTTCCAGGGCATCACGGCGAGGACGACGCCGAGCGGGTTGAAGGTGACGAACGCCTTGGCGCCTTCGATCTCGACGCTTTCTCGGGCGAGATAGCGCGCCGCGTTGCCGGCGAAGTGCTCGCACGCGCTCGCGCACTTCTCGACCTCGGCGCGGCCGTCGGTCAGGGTCTTGCCCATCTCGTCGGTCATGAGGGCGGCGAACTCGTTGCGCCGCGCGCGCAGGACCGCAGCGGCGCGCAGCATGGGCGCGGCGCGCTCGGCGAAGCTGGCGCGGCGCCAGCCGTGCTGGGCATCGGCGGCGCGGGCGATCTTGTGCGCGGCCTCCTGCAGGCTGTGCCCCGGGTAGGACTTGCCGGGCTCGAGGTTCGCGGGGTTGATGGTCGTGAAGATCGCAGGCGTGCCGGGGTCGCTCATCGCAAGGCTCCATGGACAAGAAGTTCGACGTGCGATCGACGCTACTCCTCCCGCACGGCGTCGTCGGCGCAGGGGTCTTGATCGAAGCGGTGCGATTCAGGCGGAGCGGTCGTCGTCGCGCTTGCTGCCGGTGACCATCGCCGCCGGCAGGTTCTCGCGCCAGTGCCAGCTCATCACGGCGACGCCGAGGAGGTGGACGATCACCGCCGCTTCGAGGACCTCGGCGATCGCGGCGTGGATCTCGTGGACGCGCCCGTCGCCCCAGAACATGTCGAGGCCGCTCAGCCAGCCGGTCAGGCCGAGCAGGCCGAGCAGCGACCACAGCAGCCAGACCATCCAGAGGCCGAGCGGGTCGTGGCCGCGGCGCCGCGGCGCGCGGCCGCGAAACGAGGCGCGCAGGTAGGCGAGCGTGCCGCGCAGCGAGGGCCTCATCGGCCCGAGCCCTTCGTGCCCCGCCGCGAACGCGCCCCAGAGAAGGCGCAGGACGACGATCGCGACCGCGACGTAGCCGACGACGCGGTGCAGCCGGCCGCCGTCGTCCTGGACGAAGTCGAACGCGATCGCCGCCGCGAGCGACCAGTGGAGCAGGCGCAGCGGCGCGCTCCAGACGGCGACGCGGCCGCTCAAGCCGCCTCGAAGCGCCGGCTCGTCACGGCGCTACCGGACCTCGCTCTTGACCGGCTCGAGCGTCTTGGCGTCGTAGTAGATCTCGACCTTCCTGCCTTCCTTGTTCTTGCCATAAATCTCGTAGCAGTTGCCGTCGACCTTGAACTTGTCGATCGCGTAGCCCTGGGCCTCGATCCTGGCCTTGGCATCGGCCTCCTTGATCCATTCGCTCGGCGGATACGCCTTGCAATCGGCCTTCGAGAAGGCGGGCGTCGACGCGAAAGCGGTCAGGCACACGGCGGCGAGAACGAGATGTTTCATAAGGGATCCGGAACGAGTCGAAGAGGGCGGAGTCTAGCATCGCAATAAGAATCATTCGTATCCATGACGCGGACCGCTCGAGGCGCAGGCGCGCTTCATCGTTCCTTCATCGCCGGTTCACTCCCGGCCGCAACACTGGCCGCGCCTCGTCAACTTCCGGTCATTCGCCATGAGCCATCTGATCGTGCACGGCGGCCGCCCACTGCGCGGCACCGTCGCGCCCTCGGCCAACAAGAACGCCGTCCTGCCGGTGCTTTGCGCCACGCTGCTCACCGACGAGCCGGTCGTGCTCCATCGCGTTCCCGACATCACCGACGTGCGCAAGCTGCTCGCGTTCTTTCGCGAGATCGGCTCGTCGGTCGAGATCGACTTCGCCGCCGGCACGCTCAAGCTGCAGCACGGCAGCCGGATCGACATCGGTGGCGTGCGCCTGCCGGCCGGGATGCGCTCGTCGATCATGCTGATGCCGGCGCTGCTGCACCGCTTCGGCCGAGCCCGCCTCGAGGACGACGTCACCGGCTGCACCCTCGGCGTGCGCGAGATCGATCCGCACATCGACGTCTTCCTCGCCTTCGGCGCCGAGGTGACGCTGGCGCCGCGCGCGGTCGAGATGCGCGCGCCGCGCCGCTTCGCCGCCAGCGACCACTGGCTCGACTACGCGTCGGTGACGACGACCGAGAACTTCGTCCTCTGCGCCGCGCTCGCGCGCGGTCGCTCGCAGCTCGTCAACGCCGCGTGCGAGCCGCACGTGCAGGAGTTCTGCGCCTTCCTCGGCCTGATGGGCGCGCGCATCGCCGGCAGCGGCAGCTCGCGCCTGGAGGTCGAGGGCGTCGACGCGTTGGGCGGCGCCGAATACACCTTCGCCGACGACTTCCACGAGGTCGCGACCTTCCTCGCGCTGAGCGCGATCAGCGGCGGCGACGTCGTCGTCCGCAACGGCGCGTCGGCGCAGTTCCCGCTCCTCGACCGCACCTTCGCGAAGTTCGGCGTCGAGCTCGAGCATCGCGACGGCTTCAGCCGCGCCGACGCTGGCACGGCGCTCAGGGTGCGGCCGCCGCTCACGGCGGGATTGATGCAGAAGGTCGAGGCCGCGCCCTGGCCCTACGTGCCGGCCGACCTGCTGCCGATCTTCGTCGCCCTCGGCGTTCGCGCCGAGGGCTCGGTGCTGTTCTGGAACAAGGTCTACGAGGGCGCGCTCGGCTGGAGTGCCGAACTCGCCAGGTTCGGCGCCGACGCGACGCTGTGCGATCCGCATCGCCTCGTCGTTCGCGGCGGCAGGCCGCTCGTGCCGGCGACGGTCGAAAGCCCCTACATCATCCGCGTCGCGATCGCGCTCTTCATGCTCGCCGCCAGCATCGACGGCCGCTCGACGATCCTGAACGCGCTGCCGATCCGGCGCGCCCATCCGCGCTTCGTCGACAACCTCAACGCGCTCGGCGCCGCGGTCGAGTGGACCGACGACGAGGCCGAGCGGCCGACCGTGCGCGACGCCGTTCAGGCGCCGACGAGCCGATAGCCCACCCCCGTCTCGGTGACGAGCATCTTCGGCAGCGCCGGATCGTCCTCGAGCTTGTGGCGCAGGTTGCGCATGAAGACGCGCAGGTACTCGTTGTGCTCGACGTGCGCCGCGCCCCAGACCTCGCGCAGCAGGTGGCGATGCGTCATGACGCGGCCGACGTTGGCGACCAGGACGTTGAGCAGGTCGTACTCGATCGGCGTCAGGTGCACCTCCCGGCCGGCCTTCCGAACGATGCGCGCGGCGCGGTCGACCTCGACGTCGCCGAACGCGACCGACCCTTGCGCGAGGGCGGCATCGGCACGATGGCGGCGCAGGTGGGCGCGGACGCGGGCGAGGAGCTCGAAGATGCCGAAGGGCTTTTCGACGTAGTCGTCGGCGCCGGCGTCGAGGGCGCGCACCTTGTCGGCCTCGGCCGAGCGCGCCGACAGGACGACGATCGCGACCGACGAGCCCCGGCGCAGCTCGCGCACGAGCTCGACGCCGTCGCCGTCCGGAAGGCCGAGGTCGACGATGACGAGATCGTGCGCGCGCGCGGCCGCGTCGACGCGCGCCTGCTTCAGCGTCTCCGCCTCGAACACCGTCAGGCCCTCGCTCGTCAGCGCCGTGCGGACGAACTGGCGGATGTGGCGCTCGTCCTCGACGACCAAGACCCGAGGCCGCGGCTCGCTCACGGCTCGCCCTGCGCGGCGAGCGCTTGCCGGTCGGCCGGCAGGTTCGGCGCCGTGCCGAGCGGCAGCGTGAACGTGAACCGCGCGCCGCCGCGCGGCGCACGGTCGACCGCGATGCTGCCGCCGTGCGCCTCGACGATCGCCTTGCAGATCGCCAGGCCCAGGCCGACGCCGCTGGTCGACGACTCGCGTGCGCCGCGCGTGAACTTCTCGAAGATCCCGGCTTCCTGGCCGGGGCGGATGCCCGGGCCGTCGTCGTCGACGGCGACGCGCATCTCGCTGTCGGCGGCGCGCGCGCTGATGCCGATCGTCGCCGTCGGCGGCGTGTACTTGGCGGCGTTCTCGAGCAGGTTGACGAGCACGCGCTCGATCAGGACCGCGTCGCATTCGACCAGCGGCAGGTCGGCCGGGATGTCGAGCTCGAGCCGACGCGGCTGCAGCAAGGGCCGGCTCAGCGGCACCGCGCTGCCGATGATCTCCTCGATCGACTGCCAGTCGCGGCGCAGCCGCACCGCGCCGCTTTCGATGCGCGCCATGTCGAGCAGGTTGTTGACCTGGGCGCTCATGCGCAGCGCCGAGACGCGCAGGGCGGCGGCGATCTCTTCCTGCTCTCGGCTCAGCGCCGGCTGCGTCAGCGCCAGCGTGTCGGCCAGGCCGACGAGGCCGGCGAGCGGCGTCCGCAGGTCGTGCGACAGCGCCGCGAGCAGCGAGTTGCGCAGGCGCTCGGATTCGATCTGCACGGTCGCGCCCTGAGCGACGTCGACGTAGTGGACGCGCTCGAGGGCGATCGCCGTCAGTGCGGCGAAGGTCTCGAGCTGGCGGCGTTGCTCGGGAACGAGAAGGAGACGCGGGTTCTCGGGCAGGAGGGCGAGGACGCCGCGCGTTCGCATCGGCGCGTTCAGCGGCACGTAGAGCCAGGCGCTGCCGGGCAAGGTGTCGGTGCCGAGGCCGGCCGGCCGGCGATGATCGAACGACCAGCGCGCGGTGCCGGCGTCGAGGCCGCTTCCCTCCGGCGCTGAGGCGATCGAGCGCAGGCGGTCGTCGGCGCCGAGGACGAAGACGTGCGTGCGGGCGCGGAACTCGCGCCCGACCGCGCCGGCGGCGGCCTCGACGACCTGCTCCGTCGTCAGCACGCTGGCGAGGTCGCGCGCGACCTCGAACAGCGAGTGGGAGCGGCGCTCGCGATGGTTGGCGACGCGCGCCTGGTAGCGCAGGCCGGCGGTGAGCTGGCCGACGACGAGGCCGACGGCGAGCATGACCGCGAAGGTGACGACGTATTGCAGGTCGGCGACGCTGAGCGAGAGCCGCGGCGGGACGAAGAAGAAGTCGAACGCGGCGACGTTGACGAGGGACGCGAACGCTGCCGGGCCGCGCCCGTAGCGGCGCGCCACGCCGACGACGGCGAGGAGGAAGAGCATGACGATGTTGATCGGATCGAGCGTCGCCTCGAGCGGCATCGCGATGATCGTGAGCAGCGCGCATGCGGCCGTGGCGACGAGGTAGCCCTCGGCGCGGATCCTTCGCTCGGGCGCAGCGCTCGTGTCGGCGCCGGCGCGAGCGTCTCGACGCGAGGCGCGCGGCCGCGCCGCAGGCGCGCCGATCTCGATCAGGTCGACGTCGGGCGCGAGCCGGCCGACCTGGCGCGCGAGCGTGGCGCCGGCGCGCCACCACGGCGACACGTGATGCCCCATGATGATCTTCGACAGATTGCGCTGGCGCGCGTGCTCGACGACGGCCTCGGCGACCGTGCTGCTCGAGATGACGGCCGCCGTCGCGCCGAGGTCCTCGGCGAGCTTGACCGCGCGCAGGATGCCGTCGCGGCGGTCGTTCGGCAGGCGCTGCAGCGCCGGCGTCTCGACATAGACGGCGTGCCAGGCGACGGCGAGCTGCTGGGCGAGCAGCGCCGCGCTGCGGACGACGTGCTCGCCGCCTTCGTCGGGGCCGATGCAGCAGAGGATCGCGGCGTCGGTCTTCCACACCCGGCCGATGGCGCGGTCGGCGCGGTAGGCCTGCACGTCCTGCTCGACGCGATCGGCAGTGCGGCGCAGCGCCAGCTCGCGCAGCGCCATCAGGTTGCCCTTCCTGAAGAAGTTGGCGCCGGCGCGCTCGGCCTCGGCTTCGCCGTAGACCTTGCCCGCCTTGAGCCGCGCGATCAGCTCCTCGGCCGGCGTGTCGACCAGGACGACCTCGTCGGCGCGGTCGAAGAAGGTGTCGGGCAAGGTCTCCTGGACGCGGATGCCGGTGATGCCGCCGACGACGTCGTTGAGGCTGTCGAGGTGCTGGACGTTGAGCGTCGTCCAGACGTCGATGCCGGCACCGAGCAGCTCGTCGACGTCCTGCCAGCGCTTCGGGTGGCGCGAGCCGGCGACGTTCGTGTGCGCCAGCTCGTCGACGAGGATCAGCGCCGGCCGCCGCGCCAGTGCCGCGTCGAGGTCGAACTCGGGCAGGGCGGCGGCCGCGCCGTCGGTCGCGGGCCGGCGCGGCAGGACCTCGAGGCCGCGCAGGCGTGCCGCCGTGTCGGCGCGTCCGTGCGTCTCGACGACGCCGACGACGACGTCGCTGCCTTCCTCGCCGGCGATGTGCGCGGCGGCGAGCAT
Source organism: Caldimonas sp. (assembly GCA_035995885.1). Lineage (GTDB taxonomy): Bacteria > Pseudomonadota > Gammaproteobacteria > Burkholderiales > Burkholderiaceae_C > Schlegelella_A. The sequence continues at coordinate 7,007 of DASYKC010000221.1, forward strand.
CGCCACCGTCTTGCCGACGCCGGCGGCGGCGCCGAAGTAGATGCGCAGCCGGCCGCGCGCGGCGCGTGCTTCATCGTCGCGGATGCGCGCGATCAGCGCGTCGGGGTCGGGCCGGGCGACGTCGCTGGCCATGACGACGGCGGCCCTAGAGCCACCTGGCGCGGCGGAAGCGCCACCACATGAAGGTGCAGGCGAGGGTGATGATCACCAGCGCGGCGGGGTAGCCCCACGGCAGCTTCAGCTCCGGCATGTTCTGGAAGTTCATTCCCCAGATGCCGGCGAACGCGGTCGCGACGGCGAAGATGCCGGCCCAGGCGGCGAGCCGCTTGGTGATCTCGGTTTCCTCGATCGTCACCGTCGAGAGGTTGACCTGGATCGCCGTGCCGATGGTGTCGCGCAGCGTTTCAAGCGATGCGTTCATCCGCGCCAGGTGATCGAAGACGTCGCGGAAGTACTCGCGGTTGTTGCTGCACACCTGCGGCACGCGGCCGCTGATCAGCTTGGCGACCGACTCCTGCAGCGGCGCGACCGCGTGCTTGACGATGCCGATCTTCCTCTTGAGCGCGTACAGCCGCTCGATGTTGGCGCGGCCGAGGTGCGGCTCGAAGATCTGGTCCTCGATCGACTCGAGGTCGGTCTCGAGCGCGTCGATGACCGGGAAGTAGCGGTCGACGACGGCGTCGAGCAGCGCGTAGAAGACGAAGGCCGAGCCGTGCTTGAGCAGGTGCGGCTCGCGCTCGGCGCGGGCGCGCACGCCGAGGAAGCCCTGATGCGTGCGGTTGCGCGCCGAGAGCACGAAGTTCGGGCCGACGAAGACGTCGACCTCGCCGACCACCAGCTCGTCGGTGGGGCCGAGCTCGACCGTGTGCAGGACGGCGAAGAGGGTGTCGCCGTATTCCTCGATCTTCGGCCGCTGGTGGCCGTGGCGCGCGTCTTCGATCGCGAGGTCGTGCAGGCCGAATTCGCTCTGCATCTTGGCGAGCTCTTCCGGCGTCGCCTCCTTCAGCGCGACCCAAACGAAGCAGCGCGGGCGCTTGAGGTATTCGCTGATGTCGTCGATCGGGCAGTCGGCGAGCCGGTTGCCGTCTTCGTAGGCGACGCAGTTGATCAGCACGATCGGCGAACTCCGGCGGGGTGCATGAGCGGTGCCGATCTTAGGCGACCGCGCAGCGTCGGTACCATCGGCCGACCTTCACTCGTTCTCGCCGCTGCCGATGGCCATCGTCTCCTTTCCCGTCCTGCGCGGTCTCGTCGCGATCGCCGTCTCCGTGTCGATCTCGCTGCTCTGCAACCCGGCCCGCGCCGAGCCGGTGGCACCGGTCCAGGACCTCGCCCGCCAGGAGCAGCAGCCGCTCCTCGACACGCTGCGCGACCTGGTCTCGATCGAATCGGGCAGCGGCGACGTCGAGGGCCTCGAGAAGATCGCCGCCCTGATCGCCGACCGCTTGCGCCAGCTCGGCGGCAAGGTCGACGTGCTGGCGCCGGCCGACGTCTTCCGCATGGAAGACACGCCGGCGAAGACAGGCGCGACGGTGCAGGGGCAATGGCAGGGCACGGGAACGAAGAAGATCCTCCTGATCGCGCACATGGACACGGTCTACCTGCGCGGCATGCTCAAGGACCAGCCGTTTCGCGTCCAGGGCGATCGCGCCTATGGCCTCGGCATCGCCGACGACAAGCAGGGCGTCGCGCTCATCCTCCACACCGTCGCCATCCTCAACAAGCTCGGCTTTCGGGACTACGGCACGCTGACCGTGCTGATCGACGGCGACGAGGAGATCAGCTCGCCCGGCTCGCGCAGCACGATCACTCGCGCCGCGTCGGGGCAGGACGCGGTGTTCTCGTTCGAGGGCAGCGGCAGCGACGGCGGCCTGCGCCTGGCGACGAGTGGAATCGGCTCGGCCTACCTCAGCGTCGAGGGCCGCTCGTCGCACGCCGGTGCGCGGCCCGAGGGCGGCATCAACGCGCTCTATGAGCTCTCGCACCAGATCCTGCAGCTGCGCGATCTGTCGCAGAACGACAAGGGCTTGAAGCTGAACTGGACGGTGTCGCAGGCGGGGACGAACCGCAACGTCATTCCGGCGCGCGCCACCGCCCAGGCCGACGCACGCGCGCTTCGCGTCGCCGACTTCGACCAGCTGCAGGCGACGCTGCAGGAGCGGATCAAGCGCCAGCTCGTCGCCGACGCCAAGGTGCAGCTCAAGTTCGAGGTGCGCAGGCCGCCGCTCGAGGCGACGCCGGCATCCCGCCGGCTCGCCGCGCACGGGCAGTCGGTGTACGCCGAGATCGGCCTGCCGATGACGATCGTCGATGTCGCAAGCGGCGGCGGCACCGATGCCGCGTTCGCGGCGCTGCAGACGCGTGCCGCGGTGATCGAGGGCTTCGGCCTGGGCGGCTTCGGCGCTCATTCGAACGACGCCGAGTACGTCCAGATCGGAACGATCGTGCCGCGCCTCTACCTGGCTTCGCGGCTGATCATGGAGCTCGCCCGGGACAAGGTGAAATAGACGAGGCCGCGCTGCGCCGGCACAGGTCGGGCGGCGTTCGTCGCCTGGCGCCGACGCCGTCGACGCGCTATTCGTGGCACCAGGGCTGGGTATCGGCCCAGAGCGGCTCGGCCGCCGGATCGCGCCGCACGGCGTCGGCGCGCCGCTTCGGCGCTTTCCCCCACAGCGCCCATGCCCTCAGGTCGTCGCGGCGGACGACGAGGTCGCGAAAGACCCAGCGAAGCGGATCGAGCGAGCGTCCCGTGGCCGGCTCGTCCGGCTCGTCCGGGCTCGTGTTCCGCAAGATGTGCGCGAGGAGCTTGATCGCCATACCGACATTCCTCGGGTCCGGGCACCGACGATTGTCGGCTTGCGCGAGTCTCTCCGAAGCCGTGCTTCGATGCGTCCCCCTGATGGTGGACATCACGCGACGCGGGTCGGGGCCGCAATGCGACAACGCGGGCGGTGACATTTCTCGATGCCGTCGCCGGGCGGCGGCGCGACGCCTCCCTCGCTTCCTAGAATGCGCCATGTCCGTGTCCCGCTCGTGACCGCCGCCGTCCTCCGCGTCCTCGCCGTCGCCACCGCCGCATCCGCGTCGGGCTTCGAGATCGAGACGAGCCCCGGCTGGGCCGAGGCGATCGAGCGGCTCGGCGGCGACGAAGGCTTCGACGCCGTTCTCGTCGACGGCGACGCCGCGCCGGCGACGCCCGCGGAGATCGCCGTCGTCGCCGAGCGCGTCGCCCTCGTCGTCGCCGTCGTCGAGGCCGATGCCGAGCACGCGATCGGCTGGCTGCGCCAGGGCGCCGACGACATCGTCGGCCGCGACGAGCTCGCCGGCAGCGCCGGCTGGCGCCGCATCCGCTTCGCGGTCGAGCGCCGGCGTCGTCGCGATGTGCGCCAGAGCGCCTACTCGACCGATCCCGCGACCGGCCTGCCGCACCGCCAGCAGCTCGTCGAGCACCTCAGCCAGCTGCTCGCGCTGCGCGAGCGCGAACCGGCGCCGATGGCCGTGCTCGCCTTTCGCATCGAGGGGCTGCGGCCGCGCGGCGGCGGCGCCGAGGCGGCCGAGGTCGAGGCGTTGCGGCGCAAGATCGCGGTTCGCCTGCGCGCCGGCGTGCGCGGCAGCGACGTCGTCGCCGCGATCGACGACGACGCCTTCGCGGTCCTGCTCGGCTCGGTCCTGAGCGCGGCCGACGCCGATCGCGTCGTCGCCAAGCTCGTCGCCGCGCTGCTCGCGCCGTTCACCGTCGGCGCCATCGATCGCTCGGTCGCAGTCGCCTTCGGCATCGCCCACTATCCGCACGACGGCCAGGAGGCCGGGCGATTGCTGCGACGCGCGCTCGCGCTCGCCGCGGCGGCGCCGGCGACCTCGCAGGTCGGCCCGGCCGCCGCCCGCGATGCCGACGGCGCCGAGCGCGCTGCCGCCAACGACGAGCGCTAGACCTGACGCCGCCGGGCGATAGACCCCGGCGCCGCCGAGCCGGCCGGCACCGGCCGAGCGCCGTGCAGCGGCGATGCCGGACAATCGCCGGCCCATGCCGATATTCTTGCCCCTCCTCGCCGGCAGCCGCCGCGCCACCTTGCCGACGCCGAAAGCCCGCCCGTGAAAGCCGCCGAGATCCGATCGACGTTCCTGGAATTCTTCGCCTCGAAGGGGCACACGGTCGTCGCCTCGAGCCCGGTCGTCCCCGGCGACGACCCGACGCTGCTGTTCACGAACGCCGGCATGAACCAGTTCAAGGACGTCTTCCTCGGCTTCGACAAGCGGCCCTACGTGCGCGCGGCGACGTCGCAGAAGTGCATCCGCGCCGGCGGCAAGCACAACGACCTCGAGAACGTCGGCTACACGGCGCGCCACCACACGTTCTTCGAGATGCTCGGCAACTTCTCGTTCGGCGACTACTTCAAGAAGGACGCGCTGAAATTCGCCTGGGAGCTGCTGACCGAGGTCTACGAGCTGCCCGCCGAGAAGCTGTGGGCGACGGTCTACGCCGAGGACGACGAGGCCTACGACATCTGGAAGAACGTGATCGGCCTGCCGGCCGAGCGGATCGTCCGCATCGGCGACAACAAGGGCGCGCGCTTCGCCTCCGACAACTTCTGGATGATGGGCGACACCGGTCCGTGCGGGCCGTGCTCGGAGATCTTCTACGACCACGGACCCGAGGTCGCGGGTGGCCCCCCTGGCTCGGCCGAGCAGGACGGCGACCGCTACATCGAGATCTGGAACAACGTGTTCATGCAGTTCAACCGCGACGAAGCGGGCGTGATGCACAAGCTGCCCAAGCCGAGCGTCGACACGGGCATGGGCCTGGAGCGCCTGACCGCGGTGCTGCAGGGCGTGCACTCGAACTACGAGATCGACCTCTTCGTCGCCTTGCTCGCGGCGGCGCGCCGTGCGGTCGAGCAGGCGGGGGCGAAGGATGTCGATCCCGACTCGCCGTCGCTGAAGGTCATCGCCGACCACATCCGCGCCTGCACCTTCACGGTGGTCGACGGCGTGATCCCGAGCAACGCGGGCCGCGGCTACGTGCTTCGCCGCATCACGCGACGCGCGATC
>DASYKC010000222.1:0-4139 GCA_035995885.1 Caldimonas sp.
GTCATCTTCGCGGCGAGCCAGCTCGTGCACGGGCTCGAGCGGCGCCTTGCCACGAGCGGCGAAGGGATGGCGCGCTGATGGGTGCGACGCTCTACCGCTGGAACTTCGCGCCGGTGCTCGAGAACCTCGACGTGCTCTGGGCCGGCGCGGTCGGCACGCTGCGGCTCTTCGTCATCTGCGTCGTGCTCGGCTTCGGCTTCGGCCTCGTCGTCGGCCTCGGCCGGCATGCGCGATCGCGCTGGGTCTACCTGCCGGCGACGGCCTTCGTCGAGTTCTTCCGGAACACCCCGGTGCTGGTGCAGATCCTCTGGTTCTATTACGCGCTGCCGATCCTGCTGCCGTTTTCGATCAGCCCGCTGACGGCGGCCGCACTCGGCATCTCGCTGAACTCGGCCGCCTTCTCCGCCGAGATCTACCGCGGCGGCATCGAATCGATCGACCGCGGCCAAGCCGAAGCGGCGCGCGCCCTCGGCATGACGCCGGCGCAGGCGATGCGCCGTGTTGTCCTGCCGCAGGCGCTGAGGCGGATGCTGCCCGCGCTCACCAATCGCGGCATCGAGATCTTCAAGATGACGACGCTGGCCTCGGCCGTGGCCTACGTCGAGCTGCTGCAACAGGGCAAGCTCCTCGCCTCGCTCAACTTCAACCCGATCGAGACCTACACCGTGATCGCCGTCGTCTTCTTCCTGTGCCTCTTTCCGCTGGTGCAGGCGACCTATGCGCTGGAGCGGCGCCTCGGCCGGTCGGAGGCGTGACGATGGCCGAGGCTTCGTCGCCGATTGGCGAATCGCCAGCCGGCACCGCGCAGCCGCTGGTGCGCGTGCGCGGGCTGCAGAAGACCTTCGGCGACCACGCCGTCCTGCGCGGCATCGACCTCGACGTCATGCCCGGCGACCGCATCGCGATCCTCGGCGCCTCGGGCTCGGGCAAGAGCACGCTGCTGCGCTGCCTCAACTTCATGGAGCGGCCGAGCGCCGGCATCGTCGAGCTGGCGGGCCGGGCGATCGGCCGCGCCGCGCCGGGCAAGGCCGATCCTGGCCGGCGCACCTACGACGAAACCGAGCTGACGCGCGTGCGCCAGCGCGTCGGCATGGTGTTCCAGCAGTTCAACCTGTTCCCGCACATGACCGCGCTCGGCAACGTGATGGAAGGGCTGCGCACGGTGCGCGGCCAGCGCGAGCCCGAGGCGCGCGAGCGCGCGCAACGCGAGCTCGCCCGCGTCGGCCTCGCCGACAAGGCCGAGGCCTACCCGGCGCGGCTCTCGGGCGGGCAGAAGCAGCGCGTCGCCATCGCCCGCGCGCTGGCGATGGACCCCGAGGTGCTGCTGTTCGACGAGCCGACGTCGGCGCTCGACCCCGAGCTCGTCGGCGAGGTGCTGCGCGTGATCCGCTCGCTCGCCGAGGAAGGCCGCACGATGCTGCTGGTGACGCACGAGATCGGCTTCGCGTACCACGTCGCCAACCGCGTGCTGTTCATCGCCGAGGGCGTGATCCACGAGCAGGGCACGCCCGATCAGGTGCTCAAGCACCCGACGCAGCCGCGCACGCGCGCGTTCGTCGACCGCCACCGCGAGTTCGACTTCTGAACTTCTTCGATTCGATAGAGAACGAACGCCATGACCGCAGCCGCCCCAACGAATGCCCTCGCCCAGGGCGAAAGTGCCCAGGGCTACCTCGCCGACCCGCGCAACGACGGCGTGCTGGTCTACGTCAACGGCGCCTTCGTGCCGCGCGACGAGGCGCGCGTCTCGATCTTCGACAGCGGCTTCGTCCTCGGCGACGGCATCTGGGAAGGGCTGCGCCTGGTGCAGGGCAAGATCATCAGCCTCGACGCGCACCTCGACCGCCTCTACGAAGGCGCGACCTCGATCGCGCTCGACATCGGCCTGACGCGTGCCGCGCTGACGCAGGCGGTGCTCGACACGCTGGCGAAGAATGCGATGAGCGACGGTGCGCACATCCGGCTGATGGTGACGCGGGGCGTCAAGCGCACGCCGAACCAGGACCCGCGCTTCGTGATCGGCAAGGCGACGATCGTCATCGTCGCCGAGTGGAAGACGCCCAAGCCCGAGTCGAAGGCACGCGGCCTCTCGCTCTTCACGTCGACTTTCCGCACCAGCGGCCCCGACGTCTTCGACCTGCACCTCAACTCGCACAGCCGCCTGAACCTGATCCAGGCGCTGATCCAGGCCATCCACGCCGGCGCCGACGAAGCGCTGATGCTCGACCCGCGCGGCTTCGTCGCGAGCTGCAACTCGACCAACTTCTTCATCGTGAGGAAGGGCGAGCTGTGGACGTCGACCGGCGCGTATTCGTTCAAGGGCATCACCCAGAAGAACGTCATCGACGCGTGGACGGCGGCGGGCGGCGTCGTGCGCGAATGCGACTTCACCCTGGCGCAGGTGTACTCGGCGGACGAGGCGTTCGTGACCGGGACGCTCGGCGGCGTCACGCCGGTGACGAAGGTCGATGGGCGGACGATCGGCGGCGGGCGGCCCGGGGCGCAGACGGTTCGGGCTGGCGAGCTTTACCTGCGTCGGGTGACTGCGGCGATCGAGGCTTGAACCGGCGCAGGCCGTTCGGCGCAAGTCCGTATCAGGACGCCGCCTTCGGCCTCGCCTTGATCTTGGCCATCATGTCGTCGACAAGGCCCTTGACGACGGTCTTGTAGTCCTGAAAGCCGTGGAACACGGAGTTGTCCCAGCGGGCAGTCGCCAGCAGGTTGCCGCTTTCCGAGTCATACATCTCGATGCTGACCCAGCGCAGGTACATCACCAAGTCCCAGCGCCATTGATCTGTGTAGCTGACGATCATGTCGACATCGGCAGACTTTCGCGTTCCGGCGGGAAGCGGAGGCTTGGCGGCGAGGCCTTGATTCGAGAGAGCCGCTTTCACCGCGGCGTCCATGTCGGCCGAGTTCCCGTCCGACGGCACCATGGCGACGGTCGTAATCGACCGACCCCCGCTCACTTGCGCCAAGTTCACGTTCTGTGAGGTCGCACATCCGGAAGTCAGCACGACTGTCACCAACGAAACCGCAATCATCATCCTGCGCATGGGCTTCCCTTGTTATTGACTCTGCAATGTCGTCGACATTGCTGCCGCCCGCATGCCGCTTTTTGTAGCGAAGTTCACGATCTCAAAGCCACGAGCGCCGCGTTTCCACGCGGGGTCTTCGCGCAGTCACCGAACGCCTCCCTTCACCGTCGCCGAATAGGACTAAGCTGCGGGAATGAAAAAAGACGTCATCCTCACTCCCCTCCTCCCTTTCACCAGCGATGAAGAGTCGGCCCTGGTCGAGAGGCTCGGCACCATGGACGCTGCCGCGCTCGGCCATTACGTCGATTGCGCCCAGCTCGCGCTGCGCAACACCGCGCTCGATCCGAGCTGGCGGCCGCGCGTCGAGATCGGCCTGAAACACGCCGAGGCGGCCGTCGTCAAGGAAGCGGCGGCTGCGGCGATCGCCCTGGAGGCCGCGGCCCTGGTGGTCCCGCCGCCGCCGGCGCCGACGAAGGCCAAGAAGGCGGAGGCCGCCTGAGCCAGGACGCGATGACCAAGCTGCCCATCCTCGACTTCAAGGGCCTGCTGGTCGCGATCAATCCGGTTCACGTGCTCAAGATCGAGGAGCGCGAGTCGAAGGACGGAACGCCGCGCTGCATCATCCATTTCGTCGACCAGTCGATGCTGACCTGGGACGGCAAGCTGAGCGCGCTGCTGCCGCTCCTCCTGTAGCTCGCCCGCGGGCCGGGCCGCGCACCACCGTCGAGTTCACGGAGTCCTGCAGCGCCTTCGCCAGCGCTAACCCCGCCGCGCCTTCTCGATCGCGGCGACGTCGATCTTGCCCATTTTCATCATCGCCTCGAACACGCGCTTGGCCACCGCGGGATCGGGGTCGGTCACCCCTTCGGTGAGGACGCGCGGGCTGATCTGCCAGGACAGGCCCCACTTGTCCTTGCACCAGCCGCACGCGCTCTCCTGGCCGCCGTTCTTGACGATCGCATTCCACAAGCGGTCGGTCTCGGCCTGATCGTCGGTCGCGATCTGGAACGAGAACGCCTCGTTGTGCTTGAACGCCGGTCCGCCGTTGAGGCCGACGCAGGGGATGCCGGCCACGGTGAAATCGACGGTGAGGACATCGCC
>DASYKC010000223.1:0-18591 GCA_035995885.1 Caldimonas sp.
GACCCGGCGGCGCGCTCGACGTGGGAGGTGCTCACCTGCTATCCGGGGCTGCACGCGATCGTCCTGCATCGCCGGGCAGCGTGGTGGTGGCGGCACGGCTTCCACTGGACGGCGCGCTGGGTCTCGCACTTCGCGCGTTTCCTTACCGGCATCGAGATCCACCCGGGAGCGAAGATCGGCCGGCGCGTCTTCATCGACCACGGCATGGGCGTCGTCGTCGGCGAAACCGCCGAGATCGGCGACGACTGCACCATCTACCAGGGCGTCACCCTCGGCGGCACCTCGCTGGCCAAGGGCGCCAAGCGCCATCCGACGCTCGGTCGCGGCGTCATCGTCGGCGCCAACTCGCAGGTGCTCGGCGGCTTCACCGTCGGCGACGGCGCGCGCATCGGCTCGGGTGCGGTCGTCGTCAAGCCCGTGCCGCCCGGCGCGACGGCCGTCGGCAATCCGGCGCGAATCATCCAGGCCGCGGCCGACGCGACGCGCGAAGAGACCGCCGCGAAGATGGGCTTTTCCGCGTACGGCCTGACGCAGGGCGACGACCCGGTCTCGCAGGCGATGAAGGGCCTGATCGACAACGCCTCGGGCCACGAGCACCAGATCGCGCTCATCTGGCAGGCGATCGAGAAGCTGTCGTCGCGGACGCGCGAGCTGCCGAGCGAGGATTGCGTTCCGGGCGAAGCGCACACCACCGAGACCTTCGACGCCGAGCGGCTGAACCGGCTCGTGAAGTGAAGGATCTGCTGCGCGGCCGAGATCCTTCGCTGCGCTCAGGATGACGAAGGCGGCGTCCTGAGCGCCGACTTCGGCCGGAACGCCGCGCACACCGCGGCGTCGGTCTCGACGTAAGGGCCGCCGATCAGGTCGATGCAGTAAGGCACGGCTGCGAAGATTCCCGGCAGCGGCGGCGTCGCGCGCGGCAGCCCTTCGAGCGTCTCGGCGATCGCCTTCGGCTGGCCCGGCAGGTTGATGACGAGCGCCCTGGCGCGGATCACCGCGACCTGGCGCGAGAGGATCGAGGTCGGCACGAACGCCAAGCCGATGCGGCGCATCTGCTCGCCGAAGCCGGGCATCTCCTTGGTCGCGATCGCGAGCGTCGCCTCGGGCGTGACGTCGCGCGGCGCCGGCCCGGTGCCGCCGGTCGTGAGGACGAGGTCGCAGCGCGCGTCGTCGACGAGCTCGCGCAGGGTCGCGCTGATCGTCGCCTGCTCGTCGGGGATGAGGCGCGTCTCCCAGTCGACCGGGTTGAGGACGGCGCGCCCGAGCCACTCGCGCAGCGCCGGGATGCCCTTGTCTTCGTAGACGCCGGTCGAGGCGCGGTCGCTGATCGAGACCAGGCCGATGCGGACCCGCTCGCGCGCGCCGGCGCCGGCCGCGACGTCCTCACTCATCGGCTTCGTGCTCGCGGACGAACTGGAACAGCTCGCGGAAGGCGCGGCCGCTGCGCTGGTCGGGCGCGGCGGCGGCGTCCTTGCGCGCGTTGCGGACGAGGGCGCGCAGCCGCTGCAGGTCGGCGCCGGCGTGGGCGGCGGCGAACCGTGTCGTCGCCTCGTCGTCGGCGATCAGTTCGGCGCGCCAGCGCTCGGCCTGGTGCAGGGCGAGCGAATCGCGCGCCCGGCCGAGCTGTCGCTCGAGCACCGCGGCGCGCGCGAGCTCGACGTCGGCCGACCGCATCAGCTTGCCGATGAGCTGCATCTGGCGCCGTCGCGCTTCGTGGGTCTTGATGCGCCGGCCGGCACGGAGCGCGTCGACGAGCGATTCGGTCAGGCCCAGCGTCGCGAGGTGGTCGTCGGGCAGCTCGAGCAGGGCTTCGCCGAGCGCCTGCAGGTCGTGCGACTCCTGCTTGCGCCGGGTCTTGCTCGGCCGCTCGCGCAGGGCGCCGTCGCGGCCCGCAGAGAGCGCATCGGCGGCGACGGGCGCGTCGGGATCGGAAGGACGCTCGGGCATCGACGGAACAGGGAGAAGCGGGCGGCGAAAGAGGCCTCGGTATGATAGTCGCGGCTCACTCGCCGGCAGCTCGTCGCGGCTCACCCGCCGCCACGCGACGCCGCGCCAACCCGAGTCCCTCACCGGTTCACTCCCCCATGGCCATCTCTTCTTCGGCACCGGCGCCGGCGGCTCCCGGCTTCGCCTATTCGCGCGAGCAGTTCCGCGACTTCGTCGACGCGTGCCTCGCGACCGCGAAGTCGCTGGGCGCGAGCGACGCCGTCGCCGAGGTCTCGGAAGGCGTCGGCCTGTCGGTGTCGGTGAGGAAGGGCGAGACCGAGAACATCGAACGCAATCGCGATAAGTCGATCAGCGTCACGGTCTACGTCGGTCAGCGGCGCGGCAACGCGAGCACGTCCGACTTCTCGGCGGCGGCGCTCGTCCAGACGGTGCGCGCCGCGCACGACATCGCCCGCTTCACCGCCGAGGATCCGGCCGCCGGCCTGCCCGACGAGGCCGACCTCGCCGACCCCGGCAGCGCGAGCCGCGAGCTCGATCTCTTCCACCCCTGGGCGATCGATGCCGCCCAGGCGATCGACCTGGCCGCGCGCTGCGAGGCGGCCGCGCTCGCGGTCGACGCGCGCATCACCAATTCGGAAGGCGCCGGCGTCTCGGCGCAGCAGTCGCACTTCTATGCCGGCAACACGCGCGGCTTCGGCGCCGGCTACGCGAGCTCGCGCCACTCGCTCTCGGTCGCGCCGATCGCGTCGCTGCCCGGCAGGAACGGCGGCGACGACATGCAGCGCGACGCCTGGTACACGTCGATGCGCGCACCCGAGGACCTCGCCGCACCGGAGGCGGTGGGCCGCTACGCCGCCGAGCGCGCGCTGTCGCGTCTCGCCTCGCGCAAGATCAAGACTTGCGAAGTGCCGGTGCTGTACGAATCGGCGCTCGCCTCGGGGCTGCTCGGCGCCTACGTGCAGGCGACGAGCGGCGGCGCGCTCTACCGCAAGTCGTCGTTCCTGCTCGACAGCCTCGGCAAGCGCGTCCTGCCCGAGCACATCGACGTCCACGAGAATCCGCTCGTGCCGCGCGGCAAGGGCAGCGCGCCCTTCGACGACGAAGGCGTCGCGACGCGGCCGGCGCAGATCGTCGAGGCCGGCGTCGTCGGCAGCTACTTCCTTTCGACCTACTCGGCGAGGAAGCTCGGCATGCACACCAACGGCCACGCCGGCGGCTCGCACAACCTCACGCTCACGTCGCGGCGCACGGCCCCCGGCGACGATCTCGAGGCCATGCTCGCCAAGCTCGGCCGCGGCTTCTTCGTCATCGAGCTGATGGGCCAGGGCGTCAACTACGTCACCGGCGACTACTCGCGCGGCGCGGCCGGCTTCTGGGTCGAGAACGGCAAGATCGCCTACCCCGTTCACGAGGTGACGATCGCCGGCAACCTGCGCGAGATGTTCCAGCGCATCGTCGCCGTCGGCGCCGACGCGTACACGATGGGCAGCAAGACGATCGGCTCGGTGCTGATCGAGAAGATGAAGATCGCCGGGGCGTAGCAGGCGCCAACAAGGGCCGATCAGGCGGGTAAATCCCGGTGAGGACCCGGGCGCGCGGTTCCTAGAATCCGGCCCGTTCCGATCCCTCGGCTCCCGGAGATCATCCTCATGCAGCGTCGTTCATTCATCCGGAAAACCGGCCTTGCGGGCGTTCTCGCTGCGGGCGTGGCACCGGCCGTCGTCAACGCGCAGGCGAGCATCCGCTGGCGCGTCGCTTCCAGCTTTCCGCGCTCGCTCGACACCATCTTCGGCGCCGCCGAGGTGTTCGCCAAGAAGATCGGCGAGATGACCGGCGGCAAGTTCCAGATCTCGGTGCACGCCGCCGGCGAGCTGATGCCGGCGTTCGGCGTCGTCGACGGCGTGCAGAACGCGACCGTCGAGGTCGCGCACACGGCGCCCTACTACTTCTTCGGCAAGGATCCGGTGTTCGCGCTCGGCTGCGCGATCCCGTTCGGCCTGAACGCGCGCCAGATGTCGGCCTGGATGTACGAAGGCAACGGCCTCAAGCTGATGCGCGAGTTCTATGCCAAGTACAACATCGTCAACTTCCCGGGCGGTAACACGGGCGCGCAGATGGGCGGCTGGTTCCGCAAGGAAGTGAAGTCGGTGAGCGACATGAAGGGCCTGAAGTTCCGGATCGGCGGATTCGGCGGCAAGGTGATCGAACGGATCGGCGGCGTGCCCCAGAACATCCCGGGCGGCGAGATCTATCAGGCGCTCGAGAAAGGCACGATCGACGCGGCCGAGTGGGTCGGCCCGTACGACGACCTGAAGCTCGGCTTCAACAAGGTCGCGCCGAACTATTACTACCCCGGCTGGTGGGAGGGCGGCCCGCAGCTCGACTTCTTCATCAACAGCAAGGCCTGGGAAGGCCTCTCGGCCGAGTACAAGGCGATGGTCGAATCGGCGGCGGCGCTGGCGCACGTCGACATGCTCGCCAAGTACGACTATCGCAATCCGGCGGCGCTGAAGACGCTGGTCGGCCAGGGCACCAAGCTGTTCCGCTTCCCCAAGGACATGATGGAGGGCTCGTTCAAGGCGGCCGGCGAGGTCTATAGCGAGCTCAGCGCGAGCAACGCAGACTGGAAGAAGATCTACGCCGACTTCCAGGCCTGGCGGCGCGACGCGAACCTCTGGTTCCGCTTCACCGAAGCGGGCTTCGACGACTTCATGCAGGCGCAGAAGCTCTGAGCTCGAATCCGCGTCGGCGCGGCCGCAGCGGCCCGCCGACGACTGCAAAAACCCCGCCCCGGCGGGGTTTTCCGTTTCAGGGCTTCTTCGGCTCCTTCTGCATCGACTCGAGCAGGCGCTTCATCGCCTCGTCGTCCGAGCTCGTCGTCGATCCGGCCGCCGGGATCGGCACCGATGCAGCGCCGCCGGGCGATGCCGCGGCCGATGCCGCGCCGGGCTGCGCATCGGGCAGCGTCGCGTTGCTTCGCTCGCTGGGTGCCATCTGCATCTGCTGGAACGCCTTGTCGACGTCGACCGTCGCCTCCTTGCCGAGGCCGCTCGAGACGAGCTTCGGGAAGGCGATGATCAGGCCGACCATGATGATCTGGATGATGACGAACGGCACCGCGCCCCAGTAGATCTGGCCGGTCGTCACGCGGGCGATTCGCCGGCCGGTGATCTTGTCGTCGTAGTCGTTGCCGGGCGCGACGCTGCGCAGATAGAACAGCGCGAAGCCGAACGGCGGGTGCATGAACGAGGTCTGCATGTTGACCGCGAGCAGCACGCCGAACCAGACCAGATCGATGCCGAGCTTGTCGGCGACCGGGCCGATCAGCGGGATGACGATGAACGAGAGCTCGAAGAAGTCGAGGAAGAACGCGAGGAAGAAGATCAGGATGTTGACGACGATCAGGAAGCCGAGCTGGCCGCCCGGCAGGCTCGTCAGCAGGTGCTCGACCCAGACCGGCCCGTCGACCGCCTGGAACGAGAGGCTGAAGACGGTCGAGCCGATCAGGATGAAGAGCACGAAGCTCGAGATCTTCATCGTCGTGTCCATCGCCTGGCGCATCAGCTTTAGGTCCATGCGGCGGCGCGCGAGCGCCATCACGAGCGCGCCGACGGCGCCCATCGCGCCGCCCTCGGTCGGCGTCGCGACGCCGAGGAAGATCGTGCCGAGGACGAGGAAGATCAGCGCCAGCGGCGGAATCAGGACGAAGGTGACGCGCTCGGCCATCCGCGACAGGAGGCCGAGCTTGGTCACCCGGTTGATGACGGCGAGCAGGAAGGCGAAGCCGACGCCGACGCACATCGAGACGACGATCAGCTCGTCGGTGGGCGTCGCCTCGGGGCGCGTCTTGGCGAACGCCAACGCGGCCGCGACCGAGAGCACGAGCACGGCGAGCAGCGAGGGCATGCCGCTCGAGCCGTTGTCCTGGCGGATCGTTCGCGCTTCCAGGGGCAGCGCCGGCGCCCATTGCGGGCGGGCGATGCTGACGATGAGCACGTAGAGGATGTAGAGCGCGGTCAGCGTGAAGCCGGGAATGAAGGCGCCCTTGTAGAGATCGCCGACGCTGCGGCCGAGCTGGTCGGCCAGGACGATCAGGACCAGCGACGGCGGGATGATCTGGGCGAGCGTTCCCGAGGCGGCGATGACGCCGCTGGCCAGGCGGCGGTCGTAGCCGTAGCGCAGCATGATCGGCAGCGAGATCAGGCCCATCGAGATGACCGACGCGGCGACGACGCCGGTCGTTGCCGCGAGCATCGCGCCGACCAGGATCACGGCATAGGCGAGGCCGCCGCGGATCGGCCCGAACACCTGGCCGATGGTGTCGAGCAGGTCCTCGGCCATTCCCGAGCGCTCGAGGATGAGGCCCATCAGCGTGAAGAACGGCACCGCGAGAAGCGTGTCGTTCTGCATGATCCCGAAGATGCGCAGCGGCAGCGCCTGCAGGAGCGTCTGCGGCATCAGGCCCATCTCGACGCCGACGATGCCGAAGAAGAGGCCGCAGGCGCCGAGCGAGAAGGCGACCGAATAGCCGAACAGCAGAAAGACGATCAGGCTGACGAACATGATCGGCGCCATGTTCGCGGCGATGAACTGCATCATGGCTTGCCCGCCAGCGCGGCCTTCTCGCGCTCGGCGACTTCCTTCTGCAACAGGAACTCGGCGAGCTCCTCCTCGGCGCTCTTCGCCTGACCTTTCTGGGTCGGATCGGGAATCAGGCCGCGTAGGAAAGCGATTCGCTTGATCAGCTCCGAGATCGCCTGCATGCCGAGCAGCGCGAAGCCGAGCGGCAGCAGCGCGAACACCGGCCAGCGAATCAGGCCGCCCGCGTTCTGCGAGTACTCGCCCATCCGATAGGCGCGGACGGCGAGCGGCAGCGAGAGGTGGATCACGACCCACACGAGCGGCAGGACGAAGGCGGCCAGGCCGATGATGTCGATCCAGATCTGCGTCCGCTTCGAGAAGCGGCCCGAGATGACGTCGATCCTGACGTGCTCCTGGCGCAGCATGGTGTAGCCGGCGGCGAGCAGGAAGACCGCGGCGAACAGGTACCACTGGATCTCGAGGTACGCGTTCGAGCTGGTGTTGAAGACCTTGCGAACGACCGCGTTGAGCGCGCTGATCAGCACCGCGCCGAGAACGAGCCAGGCGACCCAGCGTCCGATCCACTCGCTGATGCGGTCGATGAGACGGGAGAGGGAGAGCAGTGGCGTCACGTCGGTTCCCGCAGGCGTTGTCGACCGCGGCATCGCCACGGGCACCGAGGTGCCGGCGAATTCTATGGAGCGACATCGGCGCCGGGCTGCGTGTTTGCGCTAGGACCGGGCGGGAAACTCCCAGGTCTTCGAGCCGGCCACCGACGTACCGTCGCGCCCAAAGCGCGTCGGTCGCGCGAGGACGTCGCCCATGAAGCCTGCCTGCAGCCTGTCGGTTCGACCTCTGCTCGTCCTCGCCTTCGCCGCGCTGTTGGCGTCCTGCGCGTCGACCGGCGACGACGCGACCGCGACCCTCGCGCGCGCCGGGCAGGCCATGGGATCGTCGTCGCTGAAGACGATTCGCTACAGCGGCTCCGGCACCGGCTACACCTTCGGCCAGGCCTACACGCCTGGCGGCGCGTGGCCGAAGATCACCGTGCATTCGATGGCGCGGACGATCGACTACGACAGCGGCGCGATGCGCGACGAGATCGTCCTCAGCCGCGCCGAGCCGCTCGGCGGCGGCGGCTACCCCGTCTCGGGGCAGCAGCGCAACGACCAGTACCTGAACGGCGAGATCGCCTGGAACCAGACCGGCACGACGGTCGCGCCCGGGCCTCGCTTCGTCACCGATCGCGTCCACCAGCTGTGGATCACGCCGCACGGTGCGCTCAGGGCGGCGCAGCGCAACCGTGCCACGTCGCGGCGAACGAGCGACGGCGGCAGCGCCGTCTCGTTCAGCCAGCCAGGCCGCTTCAGCGCGACGATCCTGATCGGCGCCGACGGCCTCGTCACGCAGGTCGATTCGGTCTTCGCCGATCCGGTGCTCGGCGATACGTCGGCGGTGACCGTCTACTCGGACTACCGCGACTTCGGCGGCGTGAAGCTGCCGATGCGCGTGCGCCAGTCGATGGGCGGCTTCCCGGTGCTCGATCTCGAGATCGCCGAGGTGCAGATCAATCCGGCCGTCGCGCTCGAAGTGCCCGAAGCGGCGCGCAACCAGGCCGAGCGCGTCGTCGTCGAGCGCCTCGGCGCCGGCGTCTGGTTCATCGGCGGCGGCTCGCACAACAGCGTCGCGATCGAGATGGCCGATCACCTCGTCCTCGTCGAGGCGCCGCTCACCGACGCGCGCACGCTGGCGGTGATCGAGCAGGTGAAGACGCTCGCGCCGGGCAAGCCGATCCGCTTCGTCGTCAACAGCCACGGCCACTTCGATCACTCGGGCGGCTTGCGCGCCGCGGTCGCCGAAGGCGCGACCGTCGTGACCTCGGCCGCCTACGTGCCCTATTTCGAGCGCGCCTTCGCGACGCCGAACCGGATGCGGCCGGACCGGCTGGCGCAGGCCGGCAAGGCACCGCGCTTCGTCGCCGTCGGCGACACCATGACGATGGCGGACGCGATGCGCGCGATCGAGATCCACGCCATTGCCAGCGCGCCGCACGCCGAGAGCTTCCTGATGGTCTACCTGCCGCAGGAGCGGATCCTGATCGAGGCCGATGCGTTCACGCCCGCCGCGCCCAATGCGCCGCCGCCGGCGACGCCGAACCCGTACCACCTGAACCTGATCGAGAACATCGAACGCCTCGGCCTGCCGGTCGATCGCATCGTGCCGCTGCACGGGCGCGTCGTTCCGGTCGGCGAGCTCTACGCGGCGGCCGGCAAGACCTCGCCCCGGTGACGGGCGCCGGCCGCGGCCGGCGCGTTGTCGTCAGGCGCGCGTCGCGGTCGCGGCGGCGACGAGCTTGCCGGACCGCGTGCCCGAGCGGCAGAACGCGAGGATCGGCTTCGGCAACGTCGCGAGCAGTTGCGCGAAGCGGGCGATCTCGTCGTCGGTCTGGATGTTGGGCGCGACCGGCAGCCAGGCGTACTCGAGGCCGGCCGCGCGTGCCGCAGCCTCGACGCTCGCCGAGGTCGGCTGGTTCGGGCCGCCTTCGAAGTCGGGCCGGTTGTTGATGACGCTGCGAAAGCCTGCCGCCGCCGCTTCGGCCATCGCCTCGGGGCCGAGCTGCGGCGCGACCGAGACGTCGTTGGACAAGGTCTTGACGCTGAGGGTCATCGCGGTCGCTTTCGGCCTCGATCGAGATGCGGCGACGCGATCGGCATCAGCGCGCGAGCGCCGCCTTCACCGCCGCCGACACCAACCCCATCTCGGCGCGACCGGCAAAGCGCGCCTTCGCGGCGGCCATGACCTTGCCCATGTCGGCGGCGCTCGTCGCGCCGACCTCGCCGACGAGCGCGGCGACCTCGGCGGCGATCGCGTCGGCGCCGAGCCGGGCCGGCAGGTAGCTCTCTAGCACTGTCAGCTCGGCCTTCTCCTTGTCGACCAGATCCTGGCGGCCGCCGGCAGTGAACTGCTCGATCGAGTCCTTGCGCTGCTTGACGAGCTTGTCGACGATGGCGACGACGGCGCCGTCATCGACGACGATGCGCTCGTCGACCTCGCGCTGCTTGATCGCCGCGAGCAGGCCGCGGATCGTGAGCAGGCGCGGCGCATCCTTGGCGCGCATTGCGGCCTTCATGTCGTCGGTGATGCGGTCCTTGAGGCTCATCGAAGCTCCGGCGGGGTGGGCAGAAGCGACGAAGCCCGCGGGTCGCGGGCTTCGTGCGCGGTCGATCGAAAAGGCGTTCCTAGAACAGCTTCTTCGGCAACTGCATGCTGCGAACGCGCTTGAAGTGGCGCTTCACCGCCGCCGCCTTCTTGCGCTTGCGCTCGGCGGTGGGCTTCTCGTAGAACTCGCGGGCACGCAGGTCGGTCAGCAGGCCGAGCTTTTCGATGGTGCGCTTGAAGCGGCGAAGAGCGACGTCGAACGGCTCGTTTTCCTTGACGCGAACGGTGGTCATCTAGTCTGTGCTGGAATTGCGTAAAGAGGATGATTATAGCCCGCCACGCCCGGTGGAGCAATCGGCCGCCAACGCCCGGGCGCACGCGGCGGCGCTGGCCCAGGCCCACTGGAAGTTGTAGCCGCCCAGCCAGCCGGTGACGTCGACCACCTCGCCGATGAAATGGAGGCCGGGAACGAGGCGGCTTTCGCCGCTGCGCGAGTCGAGGTCGCGGGTGTCGACGCCGCCGGCGGTGACCTCGGCCTTGCGGTAGCCCTCGGTGCCGGTCGGCGCCGGCTGCCAGCGGTGCAGGCCGGCTGCGAGGACGGCGAGGTCGCGGACGCGGAGGTCGGCGACGGGTCGGTCGCCGCCCGGCAGCGTCGCCAGCCAGGCTTCGGCGAGACGGCGCGGCAGCAGCTCGGCGAGGACCGCACCGAGCCGGCGCCGGGTCGACTTGGCCTCGAGGAAGACACGGCCGAGATCTCCGCCGGGGGCGAGATCGATGTCGATCGCCTCGCCCGGCCGCCACCAGGTCGACGCCTGCAACGCCGCCGGACCGCTCAGGCCGCGGTGGGTGAAGAGCAGGTCGTCGACGAACTCGGCGCGCCGCGCCCCCGATCCCGCCTCGATGCGAACCGGCAGCGACAGGCCCGCGAGCGCCGCGAACGGCTGCCACGCCGGCCCGTCGCAGACGAAGGGAACGAGGCCCGGCCGCGGCTCGACGATGCGGTGGCCGAGGCGGCGGGCGAGGACGTAGCCCCACTCGGTGGCGCCGATCTTGGGGATTGAGAGGCCGCCGGTGGCGACGACGACGCGCGTCGCCTCGACCGGCCCGCGCGCGGTGTCGAGCTCGAATCCGCCGGCGCCGACGCGAACCGCCTCGACCTTGCATGGCTGCCAGCGCTGCACGCCGCCCGCATCGCATTCGGCGAGCAGCATGGCGATGATCTGCGCGCTCGGGCCGTCGCAGAACAGCTGGCCCTTGTGCTTCTCGTGCCAGGCGATGCCGTGGCGCTCGACGAGATCGATGAAGTCGCGCGGCGTGTAGCGCGCCAGCGCCGAGCGACAGAAGTCGCGGTTCTCGGAATCGAAGTTGGCCGGGCCGACATCGATGTTGGTGAAGTTGCAGCGGCCGCCGCCCGAGATGCGGATCTTCTCGGCGACCTTCTCGGCGTGATCGAGGAGGACGACCGAGCAGCCGAGCTGGCCGGCCATCGCCGCGCAGTGCAGGCCGGCGGCGCCGGCACCGGCGATGGCGACGTCGAACTGCACGCGACGAGCGCGCCCGGGTCAGCCCTTCCAGACGAACGGAAAGGCGAGTTGCTTGAAGAAGCCGTTGGGAACGTAGTCGCCGACCACGCCGTAGCCGTCGGGCCAGGCGCGATCGGCCTTGTGCGCGGTCCCGAACGCGTAGTCGATGAAGGCGAAGTGCGCCGCGTAGTTGCGGTCGATCCCCTCGGCGTCGGCCGAGTGGTGCCAGTGGTGGAAGTTCGGCGTGACGATGAGGTAGCGCAGCGGCCCGAGTCGAACGCTGACGTTGGCGTGGTTGAAGACCGCCTGGAAGCCGACGATGACGATGTAGGTGTCGATCACTTCCTTGCTGAAGCCGAGCACGAAGATCGGCGCGAGCACCAGCGTGCGCGTGATGATGAGCTCGAGGATGTGCTGGCGCGAGCCGGCGAGCCAGTCCATGCTCTTGACGCTGTGGTGCACCGCGTGCAGGCGCCAGAGGGCGGGCACCTCGTGGTAGGCACGATGCGTCCAGTACTGCACCAGGTCGGCGACCAGGACGATCAGGAACAGGGCGACGAAGAACGGCAGGTCGGCGACCCAGGCGCGGATGCCATCCTTCGCCGCCCAGCCGAACAGCTTGTGGACGAGCAGGTTGGTCGCGAGCAGGACGAAGCCGACGATCATGTGGTTGACGAGGAAGTGGTGGAAGTCGGTCTGCCACTCGGGTCGGAACACCGGCTGGTCCTTCCTGAGCGCGAACGCCTTCTCGATGAAGACGAAGATCAGCGTCGAGCCGAGCAGGTCGAGGATGAACCAGTCGAGGCCGATGTACGGCGTGTTGTCGGCGAAGTCGTTGACCGGCACCTTGTGGCCGCCGAGCGCGAGCGACAGGCCGATCAGGACGAATGCCGCGAGCGCGAGCCAGCGCGCCCGGCTGCGAACGACGTTGAAGAGCGCGAGCGCGCCCGACAGCACCAGCGACCAGAAGAGGAGCAGGCGCATGACGTCGACGTTGTACGACTTCCTCAGCTCGGGCGTCGTCAGGTACTCGGGGAAGTGGAAGGCGAGCACGCCGAGGAAACACAGCGCCGCCAGCATGAGGGCGATGACGCCCGACGCCATTCCCTTGCCCGGCTGCAGCGCCCCGTGCGATTCGCTCAGGCGGTTCAGCTTGTCGATGTGCTGCTTCATGTCTGCCGACCCCTGATTCGCGACGGCCGCCCGTCGACGCGCGCGGATTATTGCGCGGCGACGCGTGCCGGCGTCGCCGCCATCGGAGCGCCCAGGGTGTCGAGGACGCGCAAGAGGCAGCCGACCTGTGCCGCGATCGGCGCCGGCGCCGGCATCGCGCCGCTGACGATCGACTGGATCGTGCTCGCCGTCGTCGATGCGTCGTTGCTGCGCGGCAGCACCGGCGCCTGCGTCAGCACGCCCTCCTGCGCCGGCAGCGAGAGGTCGGCGCGCGCAACGCCGGCGACGAAGACGTCGAGGCGCTGCAGCCGGCGCGCGTCGGCGACCGGCTCGCCCTCGGTGCCGCGCATGAGGACGGCGTCGGCGCCGGTCGCGGCGAGAAAGCCCGTCAGCAGCGCTGCGTAGTCGGGATGGGTGTGGTTGACGACCCGCAGCGTCGGCGCGCCGGCGCAGGCGGCGAGCACCTTGGCGACGGTGTGGCCGGAATTGCGCAGGCCGACGACGTCGCGCACCGCGAGCAGGCGCGCCAGCGGCGGGCAGAGCGCCTCGGTGCGGATGAACGCCGGCTCGCTGCGCTGCCAGGCGGCGGCGACGTCGTCGCCGTCGTGGGCGCAGGTGAGGCCGAGGTCGCGGAAGATCGCCGCCGTCGTCACCCGCGTCGCGTCGAACACCGGCCCGTGCACGAGCACCGGCACGTCGTGCTGCGCCAGCAGCATCGCCAGCAGGGCGGTGAAGTTGGGCAGCCGGCGCGAGCCGTTGTACGACGGCAGGACGACGGTCGGCCGGTCGGTGCGAATGGCGATGCAGCGGGCTTCGACCGCGTCGACGAAGCCGGCGAGCTCGGCGACGGTCTCGCCCTTGATCCGCATCGCCAGCGCGAAGGCGCCGATCTCGAGATCGGTGACGCGGCCGTCGAGCACCTGCTCCATCAGGTCGCGCGCCTGCTCGCGGTCGAGCGGTCGGGCGCCGTCGCGGCCCCGGCCGATCACCTTGATGTAGGGCGCGATGCTCATCGTCGCTCACCTATGCGAGAGGCGTGCCAGAGGCACGACGGTCGGTCAGGCGGCGTTCAGGCGGCTCGTCACGGCCTGCCACTCGGCGTCGCTCACCGGCGTGATCGACAGCCGGTTGCCGCGCGCGAGCACGCGCATCGTCGCCAGCTCCGGCACCGCGCGCATCTCGGCGAGCGAGAGCAGGCGCGTCTTCTTCAGCACCTTGACGTCGACGTGATACCAGCGCGGCTTTTCGGCGCGCGACTTGGCGTCGAAGTAGTGGCTATTCGGATCGAACTGCGTCGCGTCGGGATACGGCGCCGACGCCACCTCGGCGAGGCCGGCGATTCCCGGCTCGGGGCACGACGAGTGATAGAAGAGGACGCCGTCGCCCGGCGCCATGTCGTTTCTCATGAAGTTGCGCGCCTGGAAGTTGCGAACGCCGACCCAGGGGACGGTGGCGTTCGGCGCAGCCGCCGCATCGTCGACCGAGCAGTCGCTCGGCTCGCTCTTCATCAACCAGTAACGCATCAGCGGCAACGGCAAGGGAGATAAGGTGTCCGCCGCGCACCGTGAACCGCATTCCTGAACCCAGGCAGTTCAGGTGGGCGAGGTCAGCCAGGTTTCGGGTTCATCTGACGCGAGACGATCACACCTGCCTGGCGATGTTCCAAGCCCTTGCTCTTGCGAGCATCGGTTCAAGGAAATATAAAGTTCACGCGAGCGCAACGGACGAATTCATCATACCGCGCGCTTCGCGACGCGGGCGTGAATTAGAGCAGTTGTCCGTCGACGTTGAGGGTCATGTCGATGCGACGAATCAGGTCGTCGATGTCGGCCGGGCCGGCACGATTCGTGCCGTTGTCGGCGCCCTCGGCCGGCACGCGCGCCGGCCGCTCGGCGAGCGCGAACGCGAGATTGAGCGCGGCGAGCACGGCGATGCGCTCGCGCGCCTTGACCTTGCCGCCGTCGCGGATCGCGCTCATCTCGCGGTCGACGTCGGCCACCGCTTCGAGCAGCGAGCTCTCGCCGCCGTCGGGGCAGCCGAGCAGATAGCTCTGGCCGAGGATCGTGACTTCGACCTGCTTCATCCGACGCTCCTGAGCGGCTCGCCGTCGCCGTCGACCGCGCTCTCGCCCGCGGGCAGCGCCGGCTCGCGCGGCAGGCGCTGCAAGAGAACGTCGATCCGGCCGCGTGCCGCGTTCAGGCGCGAGCGCAGGTTGTCGCGTTCGCTGGTCACCGCACCGAGCTGCGTGGTCAGAAGCGCGTTGGTGCGCTGCAGCTCCTCGTGCCGAAGAAGCAGTCGCTCGACCCGGTCTGCGAGTTCCTCGATCGTGGCCATGACGCTCCGGCAAGGGGAGAGGGTGGCGAATTGTAGGGGCCGGTCCGCGCCGGATCGGCCTGCTTAGAATGATCGCCGTTGGTGCCCGTGAAGGTGTTCATGCCTTCACAGTTAAACGGGAAGCGAGCGCCGTGCCGGTTCGACCGGTTCGGCAACAACCGCGCTGCCCCCGCAACGGTACGGCGGACGACGAGGCCTCTTCGACCTCGTCAGCGTCGGCGCACACACCACTGGAGGCACGAGCCTTCGGGAAGGTCGCCGACGTCGCTCCGTCAGCCCGGATACCGGCCAGCAAGCGGGCCGAGCCTCGTGCTCGGCCCATGTCGCATGCGACCGCGGGGAAGCGGTCGCCTGCCTCTTGCGGGAACCTTCACCATGACCTGCCATCTCGAGGCGCCGCGCCCTTCGCGGCAACGCCCTGGGCGCATCGCGCTTGCCTTTCGTTTCACTCTCGTCGTTTCTCTCTCGATTCCGATCGACGCCGCCTTCGCGGCCGACGCCGGGCTCGCGCCGGTCGTCATCACCGGCACGCGCGAGCCGGAAGCGATCGGCCGCAGCACCGCCGACATCGTCGTCATCGACGCGGACACGATCCGCAACACCAGCGCCGACTCGGTCGAGGACCTGATCCGCCGCGCCGCCGGCGTGCAGGTCGTCCGCAACGGCGGACCGGGCCAGAGCTCGGGCTTCTTCATCCGCGGCGCGAGCACGAACAGCACCGTCGTCCTCGTCGATGGCGTTCGCGTCGGCTCGGCGACGCTCGGCCAGGCCGAGTTCGAAGCGCTCGGCCTCGCCCAGATCGAGCGCATCGAGGTCCTGCGCGGGCCCGCGTCGAGCCTGTACGGCGCCGACGCGGTCGGCGGCGTCGTCCAGATCTTCACGCGCCGCGGCGACGGGCCGCCGCGCTGGAACGCGGCGGCCGAGGTCGGCGGCTATCGCTCGTACCGCGGCGACGTCGGCGCGAGCGGCGCGACCGGGCCCTGGGACTACGCGCTCTCGCTCGGCCACGAGCAGAGCCGCGGCGTCTCGGCGATCGCGCCCGGCGACTTCTTCGGCAGCTTCAATCCCGACCGCGACGGCTTCAAGCGCGACTCGGGATCGCTGCAGCTCGGCTACACGCCGGCGGCCGGCCATCGCATCGGCGTGCACCTGCTGCAGACGAGGCTCGATTCGCAGTTCGATTCCGCCGAGTTCGCGCCGCCGACGTTCGCACCCGACCCTTCGCCCGACTTCCGCAACCGGCTGACGACGCGCGTCGCGTCGATCGACTATCGCGGCAATCCGCTCGCCTTCTGGACGGCTACGCTGCAGGGCGCGCGCGCCGTCGACGACCTGACGAGCGGCGGCAACACGAAGAGCCGCTTCGTCACCCGGCGCGAACAGGCGACCTGGCAGAACGCGCTCGCGCTCGGTGCCGGGCAGCAGGTGGTGCTCGCCTACGAGCACGTCGACGAGCGCGCCAGCGCCGACGTCTTCGCGGGCGAGGTCTCGCGCCGCAACGACGCCGGCGTGCTCGGCTATTCCGGCACCTTCGGCGCCCACACGCTGCAGGCCGACGTGCGCCGCGACGACAACTCGGCCTACGGCGGCAACACGACCGGGCGAATCGGCTATGCGATCGCCGTCGGCGGCGGCGTCAAGCTGCGCGCGCTGGCGGGAACGACGTTTCGCGCGCCGACCTTCAACGACCTCGCCTTTCCCGGCTTCGGCGTGCCCGGCATCCGCCCCGAGCGCGGCCGCAGCGTCGAGGCCGGCGCGAGCTGGCAGGGCGACGCGGCGAGCCTGTCGGCGACGGTCTATCGCAATCGCGTCCGCGACCTGATCGGCTTCCAGCCCGATCGCCGCTTCTGCCCGCCCGACCCGGCCTACGACTTCGGCTGCGCCGCGAACACGCAGCGGGCACGCCTGCAGGGCGCGACGTTCGGCGCGACCGGACGCTGGCGCCGCCTCGACCTGCGCGCCAGCGTCGACTTCCTCGACGCCAAGGACGCCGACAGCGGCGCCCGGCTGCCGCGCCGCGCCGCGCATCAGGAAAGCGCCGGCGCCGACTACATCGCCGGCGACTGGCGCTTCGGCGCCGCCGCGCTCTTCGTCGGCTCGCGGCCGGGCAACGGCGTCGTCCTCGGCGGCTACGGCGTGCTCGACCTGCGCGTCGCCTGGCGGCCGCGCGCCGAATGGCAGGTCGAGGCGCGGCTCGCCAACGCGCTCGACCGCACCGTCGAGCCGGTGCGCGACTACCGCGGCCTCGGCCGCCAGGCTTGGCTCGGCGTCCGCTACGCGTCGGCCGGGCTCTGAGCGAAGCGCGGGGATCGATGCATCGCGAGCGATGATCCGCGCATGACAAGCGCGCGCGCGATCGTCCTCGCCATCGCCGCGGCCGTGCTCGCGTGCATCGTCGGCGTGCTGGCCGGCTCGTCCGGGTTCGGCGTCGCCTCGGCCGACATCATGGCGTCGATCCGCGTGCCGCGCGTCCTCGCCGGCTTCGGCGCCGGCGGGGCGCTCGCGGTGTCGGGCGCGCTGATGCAGCTGCTGACGCGCAACGCCCTCGCCGATCCGTACGTGCTCGGCGTCGCCGGCGGCGCCGCGGTCGGCGCGCTCGGCGCGATGCTCGTCGCCGCCGCCGCCGGCGTGCAGCTCTCGGAGTGGGGCGTCGCCGCCGGCGCGGCGGTCGGCGCGTCGGCGGCATCGGCGCTGCTGTTCGGTCTGCTCTGGCGCCGCCTCGCCAGCACGGCGACATCGGCGGGCGGCGACGGCGCGGCGGCGCTGCTGCTCGTCGGCGTGATGATCGGCTCGGGCTGCTCGGCGCTGGTCTCGCTGATCCTCACCCTCGCCGACGAGGGCCAGCTTCGCGGCATGGTCTTCTGGCTGCTCGGCGACCTCAACGGCGCGACCCACTGGGAGATCGTCTGGATCGCGCTGGCGATCGCCCTGGCCGTCGTCTGGCCGACGGCGCGCCAGCTCGACTGGCTCGCGCGCGGCGACGCCTGGGCGGCGACGCTCGGCGTTCCGGTCGGCCGGCGCCGCCGCACGGTGCTGCTGGCGGCCGCGCTCGCCACCGGCGCCGCGGTCGCGACGGCCGGCGCGATCGGCTTCGTCGGCCTCGTCGTCCCGCACGCGCTGCGCCGCCTCGGCGTTCGCGCCGCGCCGCTGCTGCTGCCGGCGAGCGCGATCGCCGGCGGCGCGTTCGTCGTCGCCGTCGACGCGATCGCGCGGACGATCGTCGCGCCGCTGCAGCTGCCGGTCGGCGTCCTCGCCGCCGCGATCGGCGTGCCGACCTTCATCGCCATGCTGCTGGCGCGGCCCGGACGCAGCCGATGAGCGCGGGCGCGGCGATGCTCGAGGCGAGCGCCCTGTCGCTCCGTGCCGGCGGCGCGGCGCGCAATCGCCTGCTGTTTTCCGGCCTCGACATGCGCGTCGCCGCCGGCGAGCGCTGGGTCGTTGTCGGCCCGAACGGCGCCGGCAAGTCGTCGCTGCTCGCGGCGCTCGCCGGCGTCTTCGCGTACGCCGGCGGATCGGTTCGCGTCGACGGCATCGCCCTCGCCGCGTGGGCGCCGTCGGCGCTCGCCGAGCGTCGCGCCTGGAGCCCGCAGTTCTGGTCCGATCCGTTTCCGGCGACGGTGCGCGAGACGGCCGCGCTCGCGCATCGCCGCGACGGCGGCTGGCGCAGTGCCTTCGAGCGGCACGCCGAGCGCGATCCCGAGGTCGAGCGCGTCCTCGGCCTGCTGCTCCTCGACGACCTCGCCGACAGCGACGTGCAGACGCTCTCCGGCGGCGAGCGCCAGCGCGTCGCGCTGGCGACGGCGCTGCTTCAGGACGCGCCGCTGCTTCTTCTCGACGAGCCCGCGTCGCACCTCGACCTCGCCCACCAGCGCCT
>DASYKC010000224.1:0-3956 GCA_035995885.1 Caldimonas sp.
CATGCTCGCGGCGCTTCGCCTCGGCGCGGTCTTCGTCCCGGTCAACACCGAGCTCAAGGGCAGCTTTCTCGAGCATCAGCTGCGCAACAGCGGCCCGAAGGTGGTGTTCGCCGACGCCGAGCTGCTCGTGTCCTTCGACGAGGTCTCGGGCGCGGGGACGGCGATCGCGGCGCTCGTCGTCGTCGCCAGCGACGTGGGGGAGGCGAGGCCGGCCGTCTTCGATCGGGTGGCGACGATGGCCTACGACGACCTCGCCGCGCGCGCCCCGGCCGATGGTGACCTGCCCGCGGAGCCGGGCCCGTACGACCTCGCCTGCATCGTTTACACGTCGGGAACGTCGGGGCCGTCGAAGGGCGTGATGATGCCGCACGCCCACCTCGTCCTCTGGGGGATCACCTACGCGCCGGCGGTGCGGATGACGGCGAAGGACCGTCTCTACGTGTGCACGCCGCTCTTCCACATGAGCGCGCTCGGCATGCAGGTCATCGGCGCGCTCGTCGCCGGCGCCTCGGTCGCCTGCGTCGAGCGCTTCAGCCCGACGCGCTGGATCGACGAGGTGCGCAGCAGCGGCGCCACCATCGCCGGCCTGGTCGGCGTCCTCGGCGAGCTGATCTACCGGACGCCGGCGCGGGCCGACGACGGCGCCCATTCGCTGCGCACCGTCTTCACCGCGGCGATTCCCGAGGACCTGGCGATCGGTTTCGCGCGCCGCTTCGGCGTCGAGCTGGTGCAGGGCTACGGCCAGACGGAATGCAACATGGTGACCTACTCGGTCCGCGACGATCCGCTGACGCTCGGCTGCGTCGGTCGGCCGCTCGACCGCTACGTCGACGTCCGCATCGTCGATCCCGAGACCGACGAGCCGCTCGCCGTCGGCGAGCTCGGCGAGATCGTCGTTCGGCCGAAGGAGCCGAGCTGCTTCATGCAGGGCTACTACCGGATGCCGGAGAAGACGACCGAGGCGTGGCGGAACCTCTGGCTGCACACCGGCGACGCCGGCCGGTTCGACGCCGCCGGTCGCCTCTTCTTCATCGACCGCATCAAGGACCGCATCCGGCGCCGCGGCGAGAACATCTCGGCGTTCGAGATCGAGGCGGTGCTGAGCCGCTTCGCGCCGCTCGAGGAGTGCGTTGCGGTCGGCATCCGCGTCGAGGGCGCCGGCGGCGAGGACGAGATCAAGGCGTGCGTCGTCGCCAAGGCCGGCGCCGCGATCGATCCGGTCGCGCTGCTCGACTTCTGCGTCGCGCGGATGCCGCGCTACGCCGTGCCGCGCTTCGTCGAGGTGCTCGACGAGCTGCCGAAGACGGCGTCGGGCAAGGTCCAGCGCCAGGCGCTGCGCAACCGCGGCGTCTCGCCGACCACGTGGGATCGCGAGACCGTCGGCTACACGATCGCGCGTCGATAGAGACGACGATCGCCTAGAAACGGCGTTGGCTCACCGATGGAAACGCGTACTCGACGCCGACCACGGCTCGCGCGTACAGGTAGTTCTCGCGAGCGGCGTCGCTCAGCGAATCGAGCGGCACTTCGCCTCGCTCGTCGCACGGGAAACACAGCGACGGGCCCCTGAACAGCGCCGGATAGGTGATTTCGTAGGAAGAACGATCCACGAGCTTGCTCCTATGCCGCTTCGCGGCATCACACAAGCAAAGTATCGGCAGGCGCGGCATCGACCGCTGTCGGGTCGGCGCTCTAGAGCGTGTCAGGAAAAAGCGAAGTCGCACGTCGGGCGATTCGACTCGGGGCTGAGAGAACCGACCTTCCCCCTGCGCCATCGTCACGGCGCCGGCCTTTCTTCACGCCCAGCCGGACGCCCGAGTCCGGGGTGCGCCCCGACCAATCCTTCGCCGACCATCGTCGCCACCATGAACTCGATGAAGGCGCTGACGGCGCGCGGCAGCTGGCGCCGGCTGAGGTAGACGAGATAGGCCTCGATGCCGTCGACGCTCTGCTCGGGCAGAACCTCGAGCAGTTCCCCGGCGCGAACATGGGGCGAGGTCATGACCGCGGGCAGCAGGCCGATGCCCAGCCCCGCCAGCACGGCCTCGAGCAGGGCCTGCGCGGTGTTGGCGGAGAACCTGCCGGCAACCTGCGTCTCGCTCGCGCCGTCCGGCCCGTCGAGGCGCCACACGGTGCGTCCCGACGTCGAGGGCAGCGTCACGCAGTCGTGGCTGGCCAGGGCCGCGACCGAATCGGGCGTGCCTCTGGCCGCGACGTACGCGGGGCTGGCGACCATCGTGATGCGCCCGGTGCCGATGCGGCGTGCGACCCAGGTGGGTTCGAGCACCTTGCCGGCG
Source organism: Caldimonas sp. (assembly GCA_035995885.1). Taxonomy (GTDB): domain Bacteria; phylum Pseudomonadota; class Gammaproteobacteria; order Burkholderiales; family Burkholderiaceae_C; genus Schlegelella_A. Next base: position 2,298 of record DASYKC010000224.1, read on the forward strand.
CGAATCGCCACGTCGATGCCTTGTTCGATCATGTCCGCTCGCTCGTCGCTCAAGACGAAGTCCAGCCGGACCTTCGGGTGGGCGTCGAGAAATTCGGCGATCAGCGCCATTCGAAAGATGTTGAAGAAATCGGCCGGTGCCGCGACGCGAACCCTGCCGCTCGCCACCTGGCTGCCCTCGCCGAGCTCCTGCGCGGCCTCGGCCAGGGCTTCGACCTGATCGGCGCAGCGCGCGTAGAACGTCGCTCCGGCATCGGTCAAGGTGAGCTTGCGCGTCGAGCGCTGCAACAGGCGCAAGCCCACCTGCTGCTCGAGCTGCTGGATGCGTCGGCTGGCGCTGTTGGCCGGCATGCCCAGGCGCCTGGCGGCCGCGGCGAAGCTGCCCGCACGCACCACCTGGACGAACAGCGCCACGTCATTCAGATCGAGCATGACTGCTCCATGGCTGGACGACTGAAATCCCGATCTGCCGGCTAGTCCCGGCGGACCGCGGTCCATAGCATGAGTCCATGTTCATTCACTCCGAGGAACTCAGATGAGCCTCACCGCAAACACGAATCGCCGCGGCCTCTGGACGGTGCGCGTGCTGGTCGCCATTCTCCTGCTGGCTCCGGGCACCGCCTTTCGGGCGGCTTCGCTGCGGTATCGCCGGCGTCCTGCGGGCGGCGTCCTGGCGCTGGCGGGAGCGGCACGATGAGCGCGCTGAGTCTTTCGCCGTCGCCGTCGCGGGACAAGATGCTTGCCGGACGCTGCGTCGTGTATCGGACCCGCGGCCGGAGACACGGGCCGGTCACTCGCCTGATGAGCCCCTCGGACCTGGGCGAGCTGCTGCGACCCTTCGTCTTCCTCGACCACGTCGACACGGCCGCCGGTTCCGGCGGCGGCGGCTTCGGCCTGCACCCTCATTCGGGCATCGCCACCGTCACCTGGATCATGGAAGGCAACGTGTCCTATGAAGACACGACCGGCGAGACCGGCACGATCCCGACCGGCGGACTGGAGTGGATGCGGTCCGGCGGCGGCGTCTGGCATGGCGGTGGCCTCGGCGATTCGCCGCGCATCCGCGGCTTTCAGCTGTGGCTGGCGCTGCCGCCCTCGCTCGAGCTCGGCCCTGCGCAAAGCCTCTACCTGAAGCCGGATCAGATTCAGCGCGACGGTCCGGTGGCGGTGCTCCTGGGCCGCTACGGCAGTGCCGGCAGCGAGATCGCCGCGCCGGCGCCGATCAACTACCTCTCGGTGTCGCTCAAGGCGGGCGAGCGCTGGACCTACCAGCCGCCCGAGAACCACACGGTGGGCTGGGCGGCGATCAGCCGGGGAAGCCTTCGCTCGCCGGAGGCGCTGGAAGCCGGCGAGCTGGCGGCCTTCGAGGAGTCGAACGAGCCGATCTCCTTCCACGCCGTGACCGACGTCGAGCTCGTCGTCGGCTCGGCAGTCAAGCACCCGCACGACCTGGTGCTCGGCTACTACTCGGTGCACACCAGTGTCGCCGCCTTGCGCGAAGGTGAAGCACATATTCAGCAGATCGGCAACCGGCTGCGCTGCGAGGGTCGATTGACCTGAGCAAGCGAGCTCGCAGTTCACGAGGAACGCGGCGCGTCGACACCATCAATGCGGGGCAGACCTGGCCGACATGCTCGACTCGCATGTTGCCGGCTCGGGA
>DASYKC010000225.1:0-3257 GCA_035995885.1 Caldimonas sp.
GGCGCCGTTCATCGTCATCGACACGCTCACCTGGTCGAGCGGGATCCGGTCGAACAGGATCTTCATGTCCTCGACCGAATCGATCGCAACGCCGGCCTTGCCGACGTCGCCGACGACGCGGGGGTGGTCGCTGTCGTAGCCGCGGTGCGTGGCGAGGTCGAAGGCGACGCTGACGCCCTGGCCGCCGCCTTCGAGCGCCTTGCGGTAGAAGTCGTTCGACGCCTCGGCGGTCGAGAAGCCCGCGTACTGGCGGATCGTCCACGGCCGCACCGTGTACATCGTTGCCTGCGGGCCGCGCACGTAGGGCGGCAGGCCAGGCAAGGTGTCGGTGGCCGGCAGCCCCTTGAGGTCGGCCGCGGTGTAGAGCGGCTTGACGACGATGCCGTCGGGCGTGTGCCAGCCGAGCGCGTCGACGTCGCCGCCCGGCGCCGAGCGCGCGGCGGCGGCGCGCCAGGCGGCAAGCGCTTCGGGGTCGTCGGCGGAGGGCGGGGTCAAGACGGCGCGGGAGGTGACGGTCGGCCGATTATCGCGGCGCGCGGCAGCGACAATCGCCGCCATGCCGCGCCCCGCCATCAGCCTGATCGCCGCCGTCGCCCGCGACGGCGGCATCGGCCATCGCGGCGAGCTGCTCGTTCGCCTGCCCGACGACCTGCCCCGCTTCAAGCGGATCACGCTCGGCACGCCGGTCGTGATGGGGCGGAAGACCTGGCAGTCGATCGGCCGGCCGCTGCCCGGCCGGCACAACATCGTCGTCAGCCGCGACGCCGACTTCCGCGCCGAAGGCGCCGACGCGGTCGCTTCGCTCGACGCCGCGCTGGCGCTTGCCGGCACGGCGCCGCTCATCCACGTCATCGGCGGCGCCGAGCTCTTTGCGCTGGCGCTGCCGGTCGCCGACGAGCTGCAGCTGACCGAGATCGACGCCGAATTTCCCGCCGACGTTTTCTTTCCGGCGTGGGACAAGCGCCGCTTCGAACTGGTCGCGCGCGAGCCCCACGAAACCGCCGACGGCGTGCGCTACGCCTTCTCCACCTACAAGAAACTGCCGCAGGGAGACTGAGATGTCAGATCACGGGTTCCATGTCCATGGTCCGCACGACCACGCCCTCGAGCACGGGGCGCAGGCCGAGCCGCACGGCCTGGCCGGCCGGCTCGCCGTCGCCACCGCGATCATCGCCACGGTCGGCGCCCTCTTCGCCTACATGGGCGGCCTGACGCAGGCCAACGCCGGCCTCTACAAGAACGAGTCGGCGATCAAGAAGACCGAGGCGTCGAACCAGTGGAACTACTACCAGGCCAAGAGCAGCAAGCAGAACCTCGCCGAGCTCGCCGTCGAGCTGGCGCCGGAGTCGCGCAAGGCCTTCTACGCCGACGAGATCAAGCGCTACAAGACCGAGAAGGAAGCGATCAAGAAGGACGCCGAGAAGTTCGAGCGCGAGTCCGACGACTGGAGCAAGCGCAGCGACGAGCAGATCCACCAGCATCACCGCTGGGCCCAGGCGACGACAGCACTGCAGATCTCGATCGCGCTGGCGGCGATCGCCCTCCTGACGAAGAGCCGGCGCCTGCAGTTCGGCGTCTACGGCCTGAGCGCGATCGGCGTCGTCGTCGGCGTCCTCGCCTGGCTGCACATCTAGCCGGCGCGGCCGGCGCGCGCGCGGCGCGTCTAGCGCGTCGGCAGCTTGTCGATCTCGCGGCGCAGCTCGGCGATATCGATCTGCTTCCTGGCGATCGCCGAGCGCATCGTCGCGACGCGGTCGAGGTACTTCTGGAAGTCGAACTCGTCGATGCGGCGCTCCGGCTCGCCGCCGTTGAATTCCTTCTCGAGCGTGGAGAGCCGGGTCTCCTCGCTCTTCAGCCGGCCTTCGAGGTTTTTCCGCGCGTTGGTGGCACGGACGCGCAGCGCCGCGGCATCGGCCTGCGACATCGGCTCGGCGCCGAGCGGCAGCGCCGCGCGCGGCGGCGGCGCGGCCGACTCGATGATCACGGCGGAGGCCGACGCGGCGGAAGGCACGGCGGCGGCCGGCTTCGCCGACTGGATGACGGTGACCGACGCGTTCTCGACCTTCTTGCAGTGGAGCTTCTCGGCCTCGCTCGGCGAGAGGGTGTTGTTGTAGTCGTTGCCGGGGCAGCGGTACAGGGCGCCGCCGCCCTCGGCCGATTGCGCCGAGGCGGGCAAGGCGACCGCGAAAGCCAGGGCGGCGAGGCAGGGAGGGATGCGCATGCTGGCGCGATTTTCCCGCAGCATGCCCGTGCAGTCGAGCCGTTCGTCAAGATGCCGGCGCCGCGCGGCGCGCCGACGCTCGCCGCGATGCGCCGACGCCGCGCGTAACGCCGGCTTACTTGTCGTCCAGGCCGAGCTCCTGGATCTTGCGCGTGATCGTGTTGCGGCCGATGCCGAGCTTGTGCGCCGCCTCGATGCGGCGGCCGCGCGTCAGCTCGAGCGCGGAGCGGATGAGCTGCGCCTCGAACTCGCGGTTGAGCGTGTCCCACACCATCGGCTGGCCCGAGTGGAGCAGCTCGCGCGCGCGCCGCTCGAGGCCGGCGAGCCAGTCGGCGTCGACCGCGCTCGATCCGGCATGGGCCTCGGCGTGCGGGCTCGCGATCGTCGCCGGCGACGCCGCGCCGACGCTCTCGACCGCGCGCACGTCGATCGTCGCGCCGCCGTCGGTCGCCGCGCTGCGCGCGCCGCCGTCGACGCGCGCGCCGCTCTGCGGCTGCAGCTCGGGCGGCAGGTCCTTGGCATCGACGAGCTGCGCCGGCGCCATCACGGTCAGCCAGTGGCAGATGTTCTCGAGCTGGCGAACGTTGCCGGGATAGTCGAACAGGACCAGGCGCGCGATCGCCGCGTCGGTGAGCCGCTTGCCCTCGACGCCCAGCTCGCGTGCGCTCTTCTGCAGGAAGAAGCGCGCCAGCGGCGCGATGTCCTCGGTGCGCTCGCGCAGCGCCGGCAGGCGCAGGCGGATGACGTTGAGGCGATGGAACAGGTCTTCGCGAAAGGCGCCTGCCTTGACGCGCTGCTCCAGGTCCTGGTGCGTCGCCGCGATGACGCGCACGTTGCTCTTCATCGGGTTGTGGCCGCCGACGCGATAGAACTGGCCGTCGGCCAGCACCCGCAGGAGCCGCGTCTGCAGGTCGAACGGCATGTCGCCGATCTCGTCGAGGAAGAGCGTGCCGCCGTCGGCCTGCTCGAAGCGGCCGCGCCGCGTCGTCTGCGCGCCGGTGAAGGCGCCGCGCTCGTGGCCGAAGAGCTCCGACTC
>DASYKC010000226.1:0-7107 GCA_035995885.1 Caldimonas sp.
GTTCGACATGAGCGGCGGCCGTAGGCAAGCGCAGCTTGCCGGAGAACGTCCGCTCGATGGAGGGGTTAGACCTCGCCGTCATCACTTGCATTTGGCGTACATGTAGCACGGCCTGGGATCGGGGCTCACGTTTGGGTGCACAAAAAACCGCTCATGCCTGCCCTCGCGCAAGAAGCCCGCCTTCTCCAGCGCGCGCTGAGAAGGAACGTTCTCGACGTCGCAGAACGCCTGCACGCGAAAGACTTCTTCTCGCTCGAGCGCCAGTGCTGTGAGGACAGATATTGCCTCAGGCATGTAGCCTCGACCCCAGACTGATGGCGTGAGCACGTAGCCGAGATCGACCTTGTATGCGAGCGGGCGTGCCTCAAGCATCCCGATGAGCGCCTCAGGTGCGCTGCGCTCCGAAAGGACGTACGGCAAGCGAGTTCCCGCACTGGCGGCGGCGATGCACTCAGCGATGAAGGCTTCGGTGGTTGAGAGCTCGACGTGCGGTTGCCACAGCATGTAGCGAGACACTTCGGGTTTGGTGGCGTACGAGGCGAAGATGTGCGCTGCGTCACTCGGCACAGGCAGCCGCGCAAGCAGGCGAGGAGTCTCGAATGTCGCGGGAAGCATGCGCGTCAGCGGGGTCTAACTTGATATCAACGACATACTGCGTCCAGTTTATTGGCACGATGTCGACTAGCCAAGAACATTCGGGACGCCCGGCAAAGAGTCGCGGACTGGCCCGCGTCTGGCGTGTCGCGTGGGTCACATCGGACGTCGCGAAGCATGGTGAAAGTGGACACCGCGAATGCGCGGCGCCGCAGCGTCGCTAGTGCGGTCTGAAGGAAGTCAGATCGCCCTCGACGGCAGTTCGGAAAGGCGCGGCCGGGCAGCGGGCGGAGCGACTTTGCGGCGCCGAGAAGCGCAGGGCTTGCGGCCGCGCGCGTCAGCGCGCATCAATGACTGACTTGCCGCATCTGTTTGAGCGCAGTGAGCGCAGCGAACGCAGCGAGTTATGCGGCAGGCCGCAAGACCGAGCATCGCAGGGGAGTCGGCCCGCAGGGCCGACCGCCGCAGTCGGAGCGGAGCCCGCTGCCCGGCCGCGGCTTTGCGCGCTCGGTCGTCGTCGAATCGAGAACCCTAGTTCAAGGCCATCAACTTCCCGCGCTTCTGCGTCAGGTCGATGAACCGCTGCAACGTCCGCACGGTATCCCCGCCCGGTCGCACGAACTCGAAGCCGAGGCGGACGCCGCGGGCCTCGGTGTTGAGCGAGGTCACGTGCTGCAGGCGCAGGCTGACGTCGAGGCGGGTGTCGGCGTCGAGCTCCATGCGCACGCCGCCGAGGAGCACGCCGGCGTTCATCATCGGCAGGTCGGCGGGCAGGAACAGGGCGCAGCCGCTGATGCTGAGGTCGATGATGCGCAGAGAAAGCTCGCTGTCGGCCTGGTCGGGGTGGCGCAGCCGGGCGACCGGCGCGGCGCGCATCAGCGGCCGGACGCGGAACGCGTTGCGGCGCTGGAAGCGGAACATCTCGCGCGGGAACGGGCAGCTCAGCACGCTCGCCTTGTTGCCGTGCACGAGTACCAGGTTCTGCACGTCGAACTGGACCTTGACGCTCTCGAGGTAGCCGACGACGACGACCTCGCGCGAGTGCAGCACCGACTGCATCGCCGGGTCGTTCGGGTCGGCGTTGAAGCCGATCGTCGCGCGCGTGCTGTCGAGCGTCCAGATCGCGCTCGTGAAGACGCGGCCGTCGCTGCCGTTCAGGTTGAGCAGCACCGAGCCGTCGAGCAACTGCTTGAGCAGCAGGCCGATGTCGCGCTGCGACGACACGCGGAACTCGTCGAGCCCTTCGCCGCCCGACATGCCTTGCAGCGCTGCCGGTCTGGTTTCCATCGCGTTGCTTCCTCGATTCGCCGATTCGTCTGGCCGACCGCTCAGTGCAGCGTCTTCGGACGCCCGGCGAGGATGTCGTCGAGGTCCTCGAGCCAGGGCTCGGCGAGCTGGCGGATCTCCGCGTCGTTGATCAGGATGCGCTGCATCAGGCGCGACTTCAGCTGCGCCTCGTCGGGCGGCAGCGGCTGCTCGGCGGCGGTGTTCTTGAGCTGGGCGATCAGCACCGCGCAGGCGCCCTCGAGCTTGACGACGTGATCCCAGTTGCCGGCGCGCGCCGCCTCGAGCATGTCCTGGCTCGCCTTCTCGATCGCTTCGTAATAGTTCATCAGCACGGAGTTCATGATCGTCGACCCTGTTGGTTGGCTCACGGGCGTGGTCATGCCGCGGCCCGGGCCGGCATCTCGACCTGCGGCGCGATCGCGTCCCAGGTCTCGCGCAAGGTCTGGACGAGGCTGGCGCAGTCGGCGAGGGCGACGTCGTCGGAGTGGAGGTTGCCGAGCGTCAGGCGACGCACGATGTAGTCGTAGAGGTCGCGCAGGTTGAGGGCGAGGGCGCCGCCGGCGTCGACGTCGAGCGGCGCGAGCAGGCCTTCCTCGACGATCCGCACCGCGTGGCCGATCGCCCGGCCCTTCTCGGCGATGTCCTTGCGGACGATGGCGCCGCGGGCGGCGGCGATCTCGCCGGCGATCGCCTGGTAGAGCATGCTGACGAGCTTGTGCGGGCTGGCGCCTTCGATCGCCGTCGACGCATTGACGCCGCGATACATCGTCGCCATCGGCGCTCGGGAGCCGGGTTGGGGGGCGCTGCTGAACATGTCCGATCACTCCTGGCGTCTAGGCCCTGTTTATCGACGCCGGAGGAGGAATCTTTACTGCGGGAGAGCCCGGGATGTCGGCCCTCGCGGGCGGATCGGCACGGTTCGCCGGGCCCGATCGGGCCGGCCGGCGGCAGCCGCCGCCTCGCTCAGTTGCCGTTGTTGCTGTTGGAGTTCAGCGAGCCCGAGAACGAGTTGTTCGAATAGAACTGCTGCGTGACGTATTTGGCGAGGGCGTTGGCCGTCGACATCGTCGCGTCGAGCGCGCTGTACTGGGCGCGCATGCGCGCCTCGGTCTGCGTCAGCCGGTCGTTCATGGCGTCCTGGTCCTTCTGGTTCGAGGTGATCCGCGCCTGGATCGCCGTCGTCTTGCCGGGCAGGGCGCCGTTCGACGCGAGCAGCCCGGTCGTCCAGACCGAGAAGCGCTTGCCGAAGCCGTTGTTGCCGGCGTTGGTCAGGTCGACGTTCGAGAGCGCCTTGGTCAGCTCGGGCAGGTTGGTGACCGCCTTGGCGAACGCGGTGTCGTCGAGCTTGAGCGAGCCGTCCTTCTGCACCTGCACGCCGAGCGCGCTCATCGACGCGAAGGTCGACGAGGCGCCGGTCTTCTGGCCGATCAGCGAGTGCAGCTGGTTCTGGATCCCGGTCGTCGTGCCGTCGCCCTGCAGCAGCGCCGCCTGCTTGGTCGTGGCGTCGTAGTGGGTCGCCTGCGAGAGGAAGCTGTTGAGCTGGTTGTAGGCGGCGACGAAGCTCGCGACCATGGTCTTGATCGCGTCGGTGTTGCGGGTGACATTGACCGTCACCGGCTGCGTCGTCACCTTGGCGAGGTTGAAGGTGATGCCGTCGATGACGCCGGCGAGCGAGTTGCTGCTCGACGTGACGGCGATGCCGTTGATCGTCGCCTGCGCGTTCGCGGCCGACTGGGCGACCGTCATCTGCGCGCCGGCGCCGAGCGGGTCGTAGGCCAGGCGCGAGAGGCCGGCGGCGTCGCCGTTGGCGGCGTCGGCGTCGGCGACGGTGACGCGAAAGCCGTTCGCAGCGCCGGGCGTCGTCGACTGCAGCGCGAGGCGGGCGCCGCCGGCGTCGGTGACGACGGTGGCGCTGATGCCGGCGTTGGCGGCGTTGATCTTGTCGCGGTTGCCGGCGAGCGTGTTCTCGGAGGCGCCGATCGGAATCGTCACGTCGGCCGCGCCGGGCTTCGGCGTGAAGGTGGTCTGCCCGGCGCTCCAGGTGCCGAGCGAGATCGTCAGGCCGCCGGTGCCGACGACGGCGGTCGAGTCGGCGAAGACACCGGCCGCGCTGACCAGCGACTGCGTCGCCGACAGCGCGCTGACCGCGACCGAGTAGATCCCGGGCACGGCCGACGAGGTCGTGCTCGCGGTGACGCTCGTCGGGTCGGCCGAGCCGGCGTTGCTGAGCGTGAAGGAATCGGCGCTGAAGAGCGGCTTGGCGGCGTCTTGCAGCGACGAGACCAGCGACTGCATCTGGCCGAACGCCGACAACTGCGTCTGGTAGGTCGCGGCCGTCGTCTGCAGCCGCGTCAGCGGCTGGCGCTCGACCGCCATCAGCTGGGTGACGATCGAGTTGACGTCGAGGCCGCTGCCGATGCCGGCCGACGAGATCGTGCCGGAGCTGATGGTGGTCATGGGGTTCCGAGGAAGAGGGCGCGGTGCCGCGTAACCGGGTTATCGGTCGCGCGGCGGCCGGCTTGAGCGCGGCCGGCGTGCTGCGGATGCAACGGCCGGTGTCGGCGCCGGCCGGGCGATCACTTCAGCAGCTGCAGCACCTGTTGCGGCAGCTGGTTGGCCTGCGCCACCATCGCCGTGCCGGCCTGCTGCAGCACCTGGGCGCGCGACAGGGCGGCCGTCTCGGCGGCGAAGTCGGCATCCTGGATGCGGCTGCGCGACGCCGAGAGGTTCTCGCCCGCCGTCTGCAGGTTCTCGATCGTCGACGAGAAGCGGTTCTGCACGGCGCCGAGGGCGGCGCGCGAGGAGTTGATCGTCTGCAGCGCCGAGTCGATCGAGGTCAGCGCCGTGTTCGCGCCGTTGACGGTCGAGATGTCGACCAGCGATACCGCGGTGCCGGTCAGCGTCGACGCCGTCGTCGCCGCCACCAGGCCAGCGCTCGCCGGCGCGGTGCCGCCGACGGTGATCGGCTGCGGGTTGACGCCGGTCGCGGTCAGCGTCAGCGTGCCGCGGGTCGTGCCGTTGGTGAGGCCGGTGTTGGTCTGGGTGCCGGCGACGATGACGTTGCGGCCATCGGCGGCGGTGAGGGTCACGGCGCCGGTGGCGCCGTTGGCGACGGCGGTGACGCCGGTCGCCGCCGAGACGGCGTTGATCGCCGCGGCGACGTTCGCACCCTGGGCGATTGCCGCGCCGCCGGCCGGAACCGCGCCGATGTCGACGCCGTTGATCAGGACGGTGCCGGCGGTGATCGCGGCGAACGCGCCCGGCGCGGCGCCGGCGACGTTGACGGCGTTCGCCGTCGCGACGACGTTGCCTTGCGAGGAATTGATCGCCTGCGCGATCGACCAGGCGCTGTCGGCGGTCTGCGTCGTCGCCGAGCCGGCCGCCGAGGCCTGGATGGCGTTGCCGTTGAGCGTGAGCTGGCCGGCGGTGAGGGGAGCGGTGGTGACGCCGCCGGTGACGGTGGCGGTGTAGCTGATGCCGAGGGCGCTGGTGCGCGCGCTGGCGATGCCGGCCACGGTGATGGTCTGGCCCGCGTTGGCGCCGACCTGGAACTGCTGCGCCGTGAACGTGCCGTCGAGGAGGTTGAGGCCGTTGAATTGCGTCTGCGTCGCGACCCGGTCGATCTCGGTCGCGAGCTGCGCCACTTCCTGCTGGAGGGCGGCGCGGTCGGAGGCACTGTTGGTCGCGTTGGCCGACTGCACCGCCAGCTCGCGCATGCGCTGCAGGTTGCCGGTGACCGAGCCGAGCGCGCCTTCCGCCACCTGCGCCAGCGAGATGCCGTCGTTGGCGTTGCGCGCCGCCTGGTTGGTGCCGCGGATCTGCGCCGTCATGCGGTCGGAGATCGCAAGGCCGGCGGCATCGTCCTTGGCGCTGTTGATGCGCAGGCCCGAAGACAGCCGCGCGATCGCGGTCGAGAGGTCGTTCTGCGTGCGGTTGGCGTTCCGTTGCGCGGTGAGCGACGAGATGTTGGTATTGATGATCTGGGCCATGGATGCGCTCCGTCGGGAGTGTCGATCAGAGCCTTCATTCTCAAGACGACTTGAGGGCCTTCATCGCCCGAAAACAGGGGCCAATCCGGGCCATTTCGCGGCCGGCGCGGCGCGCCGCCGAGGCGCTCGCCTCAGGGCGTCGGCGGGCGCAGGCGCTGCTCGACGTAGAGCAGCAGCTCGGGCGCGAGGGTGCCGGTCGAGCGGGCGCGCTCGAAGGCCTCGCGCGCGCTCTCGCTGCGCCCTTCGGCGGCGAGCGAGAGGCCGAGCGCGATCCACCACGTGCCGTTCTGCGGCGCCTGGCGCAGCGCCGCGGCGTAGGAATCGATCGCCTCGCGATGCTGGCCGGCGCTTTGCTGCAGCGTCGCCATCAAGGCGCGCGCCTCGGCCTGCTCGGCCGGCGCGGCGGCATTGCCGCCGAGCGACGCGCGCAGCGTGTCGATGCCGGCACGCAGGTCGTGACGCTCGGCCTGGAGCCGGGCGAGGACGACGGCGAGCTGCGGCTGCTGCGCGTTCTGCGCCAGGCCCTCGCCGAGCAATCGTTCGGCGTCGGCGCCGCGGCCGTGGCCGATCCACGCGATCGCCAGCGCCTGGCGCGCCGCCGCATGCCGGCCGTCGAGCTGCAGGGCGGCGGCGAAGGCGGTCTCGGCGTCGCTGCCGTTCGCGTGCTCGTGCAGATCGATGCCGCGCCGGTACTCGCTCTCGGCGCGCTCGGCCGGAGACGGCGCCGGCGTGATTTTCTCGACTCGCGCCGGCGCGACGAGCGCGGTCGATGCGAGGGTCGGGCCGGCATCGGCGGCGCGGTTCGGGATCGCGGCAGCCGTCGTCGCTGTCGGCAGGCTCGCGCCGCTGCGGGCGATGTCACTGCGGTCGGGCTCGCTGCGCTCGGCCTCGGTCGGCGCAGTCGACGGCGGCGTCGCCAACGAAGACGCAGCGGCGGCGAAGTCGACGACCGCCGCCGACGTGAACGTCGAAGTCTCGGCGCTCGCGCCGGCGCCGAAGCCGATCGCATCGAGCGGCGCGCGCGCGATCGGCGTTGCGTTCGCCGCGGCGAGGGGCACGCCGGTCGGCGCCGTCGGCACCGGCCGCGCGTCGACCTGGCGCCAGACCAGCACGGCCGCCGCCACGACGGTGACGGCGACGAGCGCGGCGCCGAGGGCGCCGGCGAGCACATGGCGGCGACCGTGATCGCCGGCCGGCGCGGCGCGATGCGCCGTCGTCGGCGCCGCATTCGCGACGG
>DASYKC010000227.1:0-2356 GCA_035995885.1 Caldimonas sp.
AAGCGGACGATGTCGTCCTCGCCGAGGTAGCTGCCCGATTGCACTTCGATGATCTCGAGCGGCACCTTGCCGGGGTTGGCGAGACGGTGCGTCTGGCCGAGCGGGATGTAGGTGCTCTGGTTCTCGCTCAGCACCGTCACCGCCGTGCCGTTGGTGACCTCGGCCGTTCCGGAGACGACGATCCAGTGCTCGGCGCGGTGGTGATGCATCTGCAGGCTGAGCCGTGCTCCCGGCTTGACGAGGATGCGCTTGACCTGGAAGCGCGGGCCCTGGTCGACGCTCTCGTACCAGCCCCACGGCCGGTGCACGCGCCGATGCGTGCTCGCTTCGCTGCGGCCGGCCTCGGCGAGCGTCGCGACCATCTCCTTGACCTCGCCGCTCTTCGAGCGATGCGCGACCAGCACGGCGTCGGCCGTCTCGACGACGGTGACGTCGTCGAGACCGATCACGCCGACGAGCCGGCTGGTCGCGTGGACGAGCGTGTTGCGCGAGTCGCGCACCAGCGCATCGCCGTGGGTGGCGTTGCCGGCGCCGTCGTGGGCGCCGACCTGCCACACCGCGTCCCAGGCGCCGAGGTCGCTCCAGCCGGCATCGAGCGGAACCATCCGGATCGCGATGCCCGAGCCCGCGCGGCTCGCCGGCTCCATGACGGCGTAGTCGATGCTGTCGGCCGGGATCGCCGCGAACGCCTTGGGGTCGAAGCGGAGAAACGCGGCGTCGCTGGCCGCCGTGCGGAAGGCAATGTCGGTCGCCGCGGCGAGGTCGGGACGGTAGCGGCGCAGCGCTTCGAGCCAGACGCTCGCGCGCAGAACGAACACGCCGCCGTTCCAGTAGTAGCCGCCGTCGGCGAGGTAGCGCTCGGCGGTCGCGAGGTCGGGCTTCTCGACGAAGGCCTGAACGGCCAGCGCGTCGGCGGCGCCGCCGCCCGCCGTCGCGCCGGCGCGGATGTAGCCGTAGCCCGTGTCCGGCCGCTCGGGAAGGATACCGAGAACGACGATGGCGCCGTCGGCCGCCGTCCGCACCGCCGTCCGCAACGCGGCGCTGAATGCGGCCGGCCGGGTGATGGCATGGTCGGCCGGCGTGACGACCAGGATCGGGTCGACGACGTCGCCCGACGCGGACCGGCTCGCCTCGAGCGCCGCGAGCTGCAGCGCCGGCGCGGTGTTGCGGCCGAACGGCTCGAGCACGATGCGCGCCGGCTCGATGCCGACGGCGCGAAGCTGCTCGACCACGGTGAAGCGATGCTCCTCGTTGGCGACGATGCAAGGCGCCTGCACGGCGATGCCGGCCTCGGCGACCGCGCCGAGCCGGCGCGCCGCCTGCTGGAACAGCGTCTCTTCGCGCGCGCCGCCGCCAACGCCGAGCGAGAGGTATTGCTTCGGATGCAGCGAGCGGCTGAGCGGCCAGAGGCGCGTGCCGCTGCCGCCGGCGAGGATCACCGGGACGACGTCAAGGACAGCAGCGCTCACGGCGGCGTCTCCCTCTGATCGGCGAGATCCTTGCGCAGCGCCGAGATCTGCGAGCGCAGCGCCACGTACTCGCGCTCCTTGCGGGCGAGGAACGCCTGCGTCAGTTGCAGGCGCTGGCGGATGCCCGTCGGCGTCAGCACGTAGAGGTAGCCGAGCTTGCGGTCGCTGCGCTGGAAGTTCTGCGCCTTGACCCAGCCCTTGGCGAGGAGGGCCTTGAGCAGGTAGTGGGTCTTGCCCAAGCTGACACCGAGCGCGCTCGCGAGCTGGCGCTGCGAGTACTCGGGATGCTCCTCGAGCAGGCGCAGCAAGGCCACGGCGGCGTCTTCGTCGGAGGCGGAGGCTTCGGGGTGCAACGGCGGCTCGTGTTCAACGGCTGAACGCAGCAGTGTACAGGCTGCCGCCACCCTCCCGCGAGGGCGAATGAGCGGCAGTTGTTGGCACTCGCTAGCGGTTTGCGAGCGCGGCGCCGAGCCCGGGCGCGTCCCGGTCCTTGGCGGAGAGCGCGAACGGCACGCCGACGTCGGGCCAGGCGATCGCCAGCAACGGATCGTCCCAGCGGATGCCGAGCTCGGCGCCCGGCGCGTAGTAGTCCGTCGTCTTGTACTGGACGTCGGCGCTCTCGCTCATGACGAGGAAGCCGTGAGCGAGGCCGGGCGCGATCCAGAGCTGGCGATGGGCGACGTCGTCGAGCTCGAGGCCGACCCACTGCCGGAACGTCGGGCTGTCGCGGCGAACGTCGACGGCGACGTCGAAGATCCGGCCCTTCGTCACCCGCACGAGCTTGCCTTGGGCGTGTGGGTCGAGCTGCAGGTGCAGGCCGCGCAGGACGCCCTGCGCCGAGCGCGAGTGGTTGTCCTGGACGAAGGCGACCGGCGCGCCGACGGCGG
>DASYKC010000228.1:0-8916 GCA_035995885.1 Caldimonas sp.
GTCCTGGTAGGTGAGCTCGGTCCACTCGTAGCCCATGCCGCGCGGCAGCGTCCGCCTGAGCAGCGTCTCGATCTCGGCCTCGGCCTGGCCCGACGAGAAGCCGGGGTTGGCCGCGCCGTTGACGTCGGCCGACGGATAGCCGTTGTAGCGCGTCACGCGGGTCGGCCCGAACGTCGGCTCGACCGTCATCAGCGCGCTGAGCGGGACCATGTCGCCGGCGGCATTCTTCGTCTTCAGCTGGCCGATGGCCTGCGCGTCGGCGCGATACGGCGCGTCGGCCTGGACGATCACTTGGTAGGTCTTGCCGAACTTGGTGAAGTCGTTGACATAGAGCGATCCGAGGTTGACCTGCATCGTGTCGTAGATGTCCTTCAGGTTCACCCCCATCTGCTTGGCGCGGACGCGGTCGACGTTGGCGAACAGCTGCGGCACGTTGATGTCGTAGGTCGAGTACGGCGTGCCGATGCTCGACTTCGGATTGCCGTAGACCTGGCCGAGCGTTCCCCAGACGGCGCCGAACAGGGCCTGCTCGCCGAGGCCGTCCTTGTCCTGGACCTGCAGCTTGAAGCCGCCGGCGTTGCCCAGTCCGTCGACCGCCGGCGGCGGCACGACGAACATGCGCGCGCCCTGGATCTGCTGGAGCGCGCCGTTGACCTTGCCGAGGATTCCGAACTTCGACAGCTCGGGCGAGGTGCGCTCCTCGAACGGCTTCAGGCCGAAGAAGATGATCCCCTCGTTGGGCGCGGCCGAGAAACCCGCGATCGACAGGCCCGGGAACGCGACCGCATCGACGATCCCCGGCGTCTGCAAGGCGATGTCGCTCATGCGCCGGATCACCGCCTCGGTCCGGTCGAGCGAGGCGCCGGCCGGCAACTGGGCGATGCCGATGAGGTACTGCTTGTCGGGCGCCGGCACGAAGCCCGACGGGATGCGCGTGAAGAGAAACGCCGTCAGCGCCAGCAGCACCGCGTAGACGATCATCGCGATCGACTTGCGCCGGACGATGCGCGTGACGCCGTGCCCGTAGCTTTCGCTGCGCCGGCCGAACCAGCCGTTGAACCAGCGGAAGAACGGGCCGAAGACGCCGTCCATGGCCCGCGTCAGCCAGTCCTTGGGCGCCTCGCGCGGGCGAAGAAGGAGCGCGCTCAGCGCCGGCGAGAGGGTCAGCGAGTTGAACGCCGAGATCACGGTGCTGATCGCGATCGTCACCGCGAACTGCTTGTAGAAGAGGCCCGTCAGGCCGGGAACGAAGGTGAGCGGAATGAAGACCGCGCAAAGGACGAGCGCGATCGCGACGATCGGCCCGGAGACCTCCTGCATCGCCTTGACCGTCGCGTCGTGCGCGCTCATGCCCTCTTCGATGTGGCGCTCGGCGTTCTCGACGACGACGATCGCGTCGTCGACGACGATGCCGATCGCGAGCACCAGGCCGAACAGCGTCAGCGTGTTGATCGAGTAGCCCAGCAGGAGCAGGAAGGCGAAGGTGCCGACGATCGAGACCGGCACCGCGACCAGCGGAATGATCGAGGCGCGCCAGGTCTGAAGGAAGAGGATGACGACGAGGACCACCAGCCCGACCGCGATCAACAGCGTCTCGACCACTTTCTGGATCGAGGTCTGGACGAAGCGCGTCGGGTCGTAGACGATGCTGTAGCTCATGCCGGCGGGAAAGTCGGGCTTGAGCTGCTCCATCTTGGCGCGGACGTTGTTCGAGAGCGCGAGCGCGTTCGACCCAGGCGCCTGGAAGATCGCGATCGCCGCCGCTTCCTTGTTGTTGAGGAGGCTGCGCAGCGAATACGAGCCCGACGAGAGCTCGACCCGGCCGAGGTCGCGAACGCGGATCAGGCCACCGGTCGCCGGCTCGGTGCGGACGATGATGTCGGCGAATTCCTCTTCGTTCGCCAGCCTCCCCTGCGTGTTGACGGCGAGCTGGAACTCGGTGCCCTTGGGCGACGGCGACGCACCGACCGTGCCGGCGGCGACCTGCGCGTTCTGCTCGCGGATCGCGGCGACGACCTCGCCGGTCGTGATGCCGCGCGCAGCGAGCTTGGCCGGATCGAGCCAGATGCGCATCGCGTAGTCGCCGGCGCCGAACATCAGCACCGAGCCCATGCCCGGGATGCGCAGCAGCTCGTCGCGCACGTTGAGCTGGCCGTAGTTGCGCAGGTAGAGCGCATCGTGGCTGTTGTCGGGGCTGACGAGGTGGACGACCATCGTCAGGTTCGGGCTCGACTTCTCGGTCGTCACGCCGATCTGGCGGACGATGTCGGGAACGCGCGGCAGTGCCCGGTTGATGCGGTTCTGCACCGCCGTCTCGGCGACTTCGGGATTGGTGCCGATCCTGAACGTGACGGTGAGGGTGAGGCTGCCGTCGGCACTCGCCTGGGAGTCGAAATAGAGCAGGTTCTCGACGCCGTTGATCTGCTCCTCGAGCGGCGTCGCCACCGTCTCGGAGATGACGCGCGGGTTGGCGCCGGGAAACTGCGCGCGCACGACGATCTGCG
Source organism: Caldimonas sp. (assembly GCA_035995885.1). Classification (GTDB taxonomy): domain Bacteria; phylum Pseudomonadota; class Gammaproteobacteria; order Burkholderiales; family Burkholderiaceae_C; genus Schlegelella_A. Next base: position 2,505 of record DASYKC010000228.1, read on the forward strand.
GCGGCGCGACCTCGGGGTACTCGGAGATCGGCAGCCGGAAGATCGCCAGCACGCCGACCAGGAAGATGAAGATCGAGATCACGGCGGCGAAGCGCGGCCGGTCGATGAAGAAGCGAGAGATGTCCATTGCGTCGCTCGCTCAGCCCTTCGCCGGCGGTGCGCCCGGCGGGCCGGGAGGCGGCGGAAAGATCGGCATGCCCTGCTCGTCGACCTTGAGCACCTGCGGCGTGACCGGAACGCCGGGAATCACGCGCTGCAGGCCGTCGACGATGACGTTCTCGCCGGCCTTGACGTTGCCGCGCACGACGCGCATGCCGCCGTGCAGCGAGCCGAGCTTGATCTCGCGAAACTGCGGCTGCCCGTCGGCGCCGACGACATAGACGAACTTCTTCGTCTGGTCGGTGCCGATCGCGCGCTCGGGAACGAGGATGGCCTGGTATGGCGTCGGGTCCTCCATTCGCAGGCGCGCCGCCAGACCCGGCGTGAACTGGCCCTTGGCGTTGTCGAAGCTGGCGCGCAGGCGGATCGCGCCGGTCTGCGCGTTGAGGCGGTTGTCGACGAAGTCGAGCCGGCCCTCGTGCGGGAAGCCCTGCTCGTTGGCCAGGGCCAGCCGCACCGTCGGCACCTTCGCGCCGGCCGGCGTCGACTTGATGCGCAGGTAGGTCTGCTCGCTGCCGTCGAAGTAGGCGTAGACCTGGCTGACGCCAGCGATCGTCGTCAGCACCGACTGATCGTTGACGACGTTGCCGGCCGTGATGTTGGCGCGCGAGGCGCGGCCCGTGATCGGCGCGCGCACCGACGTGTACTCGAGGTTGAGTCGGGCGACGCGCAGCGCCGCCTCGGCACCGAGCATGTCGGCCTGCGAAGTGCGCGATCCGGACGTCCACTGGTCGACTTCCTGGCGCGACACGGCCTGCGAGTCGAGCAGCTTCTGGGCGCGCGTCAGCTCGCTCTGCGCGAGCTCGAGCTTCGCCCGGGTCGACGCCAGCGTCGACTGCGCGCGCGCGACCTCGGCCTCGAACGGGCGCGGATCGATCGTGAACATCGGATCGCCCTTGCGAACGAGAGCGCCGTCGACGAAGTGGACCTTGTCGATCGTGCCGGCGATGCGCGGCCGCAGCTCGACGTACTCGGTCGCCTCGACGCGGCCGCTGAACTCCTCGCTGTCGTTGACGCTTCGCTGCACCGCCGGCGCGACGCTGACCGGCGGCGCATGCGGCGGGCCGCCCTGCGCGTCGGCGCGGTCGCCGCAGCCGCCGAGCACCGGGACGACGAGCGCGACAGCGGTCAACGCCGCGCCGAGCGCCCGGGTCGCTGCTGCGAAAGCCGGAATGGAAAGCGCACCCTCGGCGCGCGAAGGCAGACGAACGAATGTCGACATCGATGACTCCCCGTTGGACGCGCTGCGTCGGCACGTCTTGTCTTCTCACGGCAAATACTATCGACGCTTCGCGTGTCGTGCGCGCGACCCGCCCGCAGGGAAGACGGTTTCATCGCCCGTTCGGTCAGGTCGAACCGCATCGCGAAACGGGCGACGCCCGCGCGTTTCCGTCATCCAAAGAAAAGGCCCTCGCGCAGAGGGCCTTCCTTGGTTCGGTGGTTGCGAGGGCAGGATTTGAACCTGCGACCTTTGGGTTATGAGCCCAACGAGCTACCAGACTGCTCCACCTCGCGACTGGAAGAGAGAGTTTACCACGCGGCCCGCGCGCGGCTGCCGCTCAGAGCCCTGCGCTGCGCAGGGTATCGAGGAAGCCGCGGCTGTTCTGGTAGCCGATCAGGCGCGCTGCCCGGATCTCCTGGCCCTTGGCGTCGAAGAAGATGGTTCCGGGCGGGCCGAAGAGGCGGAAGCGCTTCAGCAGCTCGCGGTCCTGGGCGTTGTTGGCGGTGACGTCGGCCTTGAGCAGGAGCGCGCCGGCGAGCTTCTTCTGCACTGCCGGGTCGGTGAAGGTGAAGCGCTCCATCTCCTTGCACGAGACGCACCAGTCGGCGTAGAAATCGAGCATCACCGGCCGGCCGGCGCTGCGCAGGGCAGCGTCGAGCTCGTCGCTGCTGCGGACCCTGGCGAAGCGCGGCATGCCGGGCGACGCGTCGACGTCGCTGCGCGACGAGAAGCGGGCGAGCGGCTGGAGCGGATCGGTCGCACCCGAGGCGGCGCCAACGACCTGGAGGACGCCGACCAGCGCGAGCAGCGTCGCGATCGCCTGGCGCCAGGCCAGCCGCGGCGCGGCTGCGCTCGTTGCGGCAGCCGCGGGCGGCGCAGGCAGCGAGCTGCGCGCGCGCATGAAGAGCATCGCCGCCGCGCCGAGGGCGAGCATGCCCCAGAGCGCGAGCGCGAGCGAGCCGGGCAGGATCGGCTGCACCGTCCAGAGTGCGACGCCGAGCAGGAGCACGCCGAACGCCGCCTTGACCTCGACCATCCAGGCGCCGGCGCGCGGCAACAGCGCGCCCGCCGAGGCGCCGATCAGGAGCAGCGGCACGCTCATGCCGGCGGCGAGCGAGAAGAGCGCCGTGCCGCCGAGCCAGACGTCGCGCGTCTGGCTGAGATAGAGCAAGGCGCCGGCGAGCGGCGCGGCGACGCACGGGCTGACGATGAGCGCCGAGACGCCGCCCATCGCGAACACGCCCGCAGCCCTGCCGCCCGGCAGCTTCTGCGCCGCATCGTTGATGCGGCAGCTGATCGACGACGGCAGCTGCAGGTTGTAGACGCCGAACATCGAGAGCGAGAGCGCGACCAGGCCGAGCGCGAACGCGCCGAGCACCCACGGGTTCTGAAGCGCCGCGGCGAGGCCCTCGCCGGCGAGGCCGGCGGCGACGCCGAACCCGGTGTAGACGACCGCCATGCCGAACGAGTACGACGCGGCGAGGGCGAAGCCGCGCCGGCGCGACAGCGCCGCCGACGAGGCGGCGCCACTTCCGCCGGCACCGGCGAGCGCCGGGCCCGAACCGGCGCCGGCCTGGCCGACGATGATCGAGGAAACGATCGGCAGCATCGGCAGCACGCACGGCGTCAAAGAGAGCAAGAGGCCGGCGATGAAGAAGGCACCGACGATCGTCCAGAACGAGCCGCCGCGCAGCACGGCGTCGATCGCCGACGACTCCTGCGCCGCGGCCGGCAGCGTCTGCGTCGCCGCCAGCGACGCGCCGGGCAGCGACGAGGCGCCGGCCGGCTCGATGCGGGCCGTTCCGGCGCCGCCGAATCCGGTCAGGCCGATCGCCGCCGCGCTCTGCATCGGCGGATAGCAGAGGCCCGCGTCGGCGCAGCCCTGGCTCGTGACGACGAGCCGGAACTCGGCACCGGCCTGCTCGACCGGGACGAGGACGGTGACCGCGTTGCGGTAGGTCTCGACGTTCTTCTGGAAGGTCTCGTCGAACTTGACCTTGCCGGCCGGGATCGCCGCTGCGCCGAGCGTCGCGCCCGCGCCGGCGAACTTGAACTGTTCGCGATAGAGGTAGTAGCCCGGCGCGATGGCGAAGGTCACCTCGACCGACTTGGCGTCGTGCGGCCTGGCCGAGAACTGAAACGCCTTGTCGGGCTCGAGGAACTCGTCTTCGGCGCGCGCGGGGTGCAAGGCGATGATCGCCAGGAGCGAGACCGCGACGACGAGAAAACGGAGCGCCGTCGCGGCCAGCGAGGACCGGGCAGCGGGGACCGGGGCGGTGGTTCGTGCTTGCATGAGCGTGGGTCGGCGCCGGGCGGGAGCGGCTTACGGCGGGCCGCTATCCGAAGAACCGGCGCCGGGTGAGCACCAGCGCCAGATAGTAGCCGCTGCACGCGTATCCCGTCAGGATCAGAAGCGGGCCGAGCGGATCGGCGGGAATGTTGCCCAGAACCAGCGGTCGAACCAGATCGACGGCGGCCTTGAGCGGCAGAGCCTGGGCGATTCCCTGCAGCCAGGGCGGCATCTGGGCGATCGGGAAATACACCCCGGAAAGGAAGGTCATCGGCGTGACGACGAGGGTGAAGTAGTAGGTGAAAAAGTCGTAACCCTTGGCGAGCGCATTGAAGACCAGCGCCAGCGAGGCGAAGGTGACGCCGGCCAGGCCGAGCACCGGCAGCGCCAGCAGCATGCTCGGCGCGCGGCTGATGCCGAGCAGGAAGATCACGACCAGGATCGCGGCGCACGAGAAGATCGCCTTGATCGCCGCCCAGAGCATTTCGGCGAAGACGATGTCGTCGAGCGCGACCGGTGCGTTGAGGATCGAATCCCACGTCTTCTGCACCGCCATCCGCGAGTACGCCGAATAGAGCGCCTCGAAGGTCGCAGCGAGCGCAGCGCTGACGGCGACGCTGCCCGAGGCGAGGTACTGGATGTACGGCATGCCGTCGATCTGGCCGATCAGCGAGCCGACGCCGTAGCCGAAGGCGACGAGCGTGATCAGCGGCTCGGCGATGTTGCCGAGGATGCTGGCGCCGGCGAGCTTCTTCCAGACGAGGAGGTTCCTCATCACCACCGGCCAGAAGCGGGCGGTGAGGTGCGGCGGGGCGTAGAACGAGGTCAGCATGGGACGTGGCTGGGCGCGGCTACGCGTCGTCGCGGATCTGGCGGCCGGTGAGCTTCAAGAACAGGTCCTCGAGGTTCGCCGGTCGATGCAGGTAGCGGATGTCGTGGTCCGCGGCGAGCGCATCGAGCAGCGGCTTCGGATCGCGAACGTAGAAGAACACCGTCTCGCCGCTCGTCTCGACGCGATCGGCGAGCGCCGCGTGGGCGCTGGCGACCTTCGCGGCGCCGTCGCCGTAGACCTCGACGACGTCGCTCTCGAGGTACTCGGCGATGAGCTTTCGCGGCGTTCCCTCGGCGATCTTCCTGCCGTGGTCGAGGACGATGAGGCGGTCGCACAGGCGCTCGGCCTCGTCCATGAAGTGGGTCGTCAGCAGGATCGACTTGCCCTGCTGGAGCAGGTTCTGCAGCCGCTCCCACATCAGGTGGCGCGCCTGCGGGTCGAGGCCGGTGGTCGGCTCGTCAAGCAGCAGCAGGTCGGGGTCGTTGACGAGCGCACGGCCGAGCGAGAGCCGCCGCTTCATGCCGCCCGAGAGCTCGCCAGGCTTGACGCTGGCCTTCGACTGCAGGGCCGCGAAGTCGAGCAGCTTGGGAACGCGCTCGTCGATCACGGCTCGCGGCAGGCCGAAGTAGGCGCCGTAGACGCGCAGGTTCTCGGCGCAGCTGAAGTCGGGGTCGAGGCTGTCGAACTGGGTGACGACGCCGATCCGCTTCTTGGCCTCGCGAACCTGGGCCGGGACGGGCAGGCCGAAGGCCTCGATCGTGCCGCCGTCGGCGCCGGCGAGGCCGAGGCAGATGCGGATCGTCGTCGTCTTGCCGGCGCCGTTCGGGCCGATCACGCCGAGGCATTCGCCTGGCATGATCTCGAGCGAGAGGTCGTCGACGACCGTCGCGGCGCCGAACTTCTTCGTCAGGTGCGAGATGCGAAGGAGCGGCTCGGGCATGCCTGGCCTCCCTCGCGCGCCGGGATCAGGATTCGCTGACGGCCTCGGTCTCGACCGGCACCGGCCGGTCGACGAGCTCGACGAACGCCATCGGCGCGTTGTCGCCGACGCGAAAGCCCATCTTCAGGATCCGCGTGTAGCCGCCCGGCCGCGCCTGGTAGCGCGGGCCGATCTCGGCGAAGAGCTTGGTGACGATCGCGCGGTCGCGCAGGCGATCGAACGCCAGGCGGCGGTTGGCGAGCGTCGGCTGCTTGGCGAGCGTGATCAGCGGCTCGACGACGCGGCGCAATTCCTTGGCCTTCGGCAAGGTCGTCTTGATCGCCTCGTGCTGAAGCAGCGAGACGCACATGTTGCGCAGCATCGCCAGGCGATGCTCGCTCGTGCGGTTGAGCTTTCTGAGCCCGTGTCCGTGACGCATGGTGCTGTCCTTTCCTGTTGTTGACCGCCAGCCGTGTCAGGTACTGGCGGTTGCACCGGCGGCCCGAAGGCCGTCACCTCTTTGACGCCTTCGGGCCGTCCCTATCTCTTGTCCAAGCCCTGCGGCGGCCAGTTCTCGAGGCGAGCGCCGAGCGTGAGCCCGCGCGACGCCAGCACTTCCTTGATCTCGTTCAAGGACTTGCGGCCCAGGTTCGGCGTCTTCAGCAGCTCGGTCTCGGTGCGCTGGATCAGGTCGCCGATGTAGTAGATGTTCTCGGCCTTCAGGCAGTTCGCCGACCGCACCGTGAGCTCGAGTTCGTCGACCGGGCGCAGCAGGATCGGGTCGAACTGCGTCGTCGTCTTCGGCATCGGCTCGAACATGTCGCCGATCTGGCCTTCGAGCTGGGCGAACACCGCGAGCTGCTCGACCAGGATCTTGGCCGACGAGCGGATCGCCTCTTCCGGCGTGATCGCGCCGTTGGTGGCGATCTCCATCACCAGCTTGTCGAGGTCGGTGCGCTGCTCGACGCGGGCGCTCTCGACCGTGTAGCT
>DASYKC010000229.1:0-3042 GCA_035995885.1 Caldimonas sp.
TTCTGAGAATCTCGTGGATGATAATGTTTACTATCATCCACAGGATTCGATAGGCGTGCGCTCGTCCGATGCTCGAAACGCGCCGAATCAGGGCTGAAGATGCGCCGGATTCGGCGTCCAAAATAACGGCGTCCAAAAGTACGTAAGGGAGACCGAACCCGTGTGCCGTTCGTCACAGGACATGAGTTCGATCTCCCAAGTCCCCGGCCACGGGGGTAGGGGGTACGAATAGCGAAGCAGGAGGTCGAGAACCCAGCCAATTCGGAGGGCGACAGGCAACATTCGCTTCCCGTCCACGCTGATGCGGCCCAATTTGATTCGACGACCAAGCGCGGTGATGGTCTCGTGCGCGTCGCACAGGTCTCGCTCCGCCGCCTTCATGAGCTGGCGACCTTCCGCGGTCAAAGCGTAGGTTTTGGCGTAGGTTTTCCACTCTGCGATCGGTAACTCCCGCGAAAACTCGCGCTCCGTCCCTTGCATCATCGGCGTGTGGCCGATCGGCTCGGCGGCGTTCATCGGCGCTCGCGCGCTCCGGGTCCTAGGCCGCCGTCTCGTCGGCGGCGCCGCGGGCGACGTTCGTGTGCGGCGCCAGCATCTGCACCAGCTGGCCGTAGATCTTCGGGCAGCCGGCGACGACCTCGCGCTGATGCAGGAAGTCGGACTCGCCGGTGAAGTTGCCGACGAGCCCGCCGGCCTCGGTGACGAGCAGCGACCCCGCGGCGACATCCCACGGCGACAGCCCCGTCTCGAAGAAGCCGTCGTACCAGCCGGCGGCGACGTAGCAGAGGTCGAGCGCCGCGGCCCCGGGGCGGCGCACGCCGGCGCAGCTCTTCATCACCGTCTCGAGGATGCGCAGGTACTGGGCGAGGTCGTCGCCCTTCCTGAACGGAAAGCCGGTGCCGATCAGCGCCTCGGCCATCCGCGTTCGCTTCGAGACGCGCAGGCGCTTGTCGTTGAGGAAGGCGCCGCGCCCCTTCGAGGCGAAGAAGAGGTCGTTCCGCGCCGGGTCGTAGACGACCGCCTGCTGGATCTGGTTGCGGTAGGCGAGACCGATCGAGACGGCGTAGGTCGGCAGGCCGTGGATGAAGTTGGTCGTGCCGTCGAGCGGGTCGATGATCCAGACGTACTCGCTGTCGCGCGCGCCGCGCGCGCTGCCGGTCTCCTCGGCGAGGATGCCGTGGCCCGGATAGGCCGAAAGCAGCGTGTCGATGATCGCCGTCTCGGCCGCGTGGTCGACCTCGGTGACGAAGTCGTTCGGCGCCTTCGTGTTGACCTGCAGCCGCTCGAGGTCGAGCGAGGCGCGATTGATGATCGATCCCGCGGTCCGCGCCGCCTTGATGGCGGTGTTGAGCATGGGGTGCAGCGCTTGGGACATGGAACAGGGACTTTCGGGGCGAAGGCGGCCGGCCGAGAGCCGGTGCCGCGTGCGGGCGCGCTGCAAAATGAGCGACCCGCATTTTAGGTCCTCAGCCGCATGCCGCATGACGCCACCCGCTTCGTCCTCGTCGGCACCAGCCACGCGGGCAACGTCGGCGCGACGGCGCGGGCGATGAAGGTGATGGGCTTCTCCGATCTGGTGCTCGTCGCGCCGCGCCACGCCGACGTCCAGCATCGGCCCGAGGCGCTCGCGCTGGCGAGCGGCGCGACCGACGTCCTCGCCGGCGCGCGCGTCGTCGCCGACCTCGGCGCGGCGCTCGACGGCATCACCTATGTCTGCGCGACGGCGATGACGCCGCGCGACTTCGGGCCGCCGAACCGAGCGCCGCGCGAGCTCTTCGCGACGCTCGCGCCGAGCGCGCATCGTGTCGCCTTCGTCTTCGGCTCCGAACGCTTCGGCCTCGGCAACGACGACGTCTACGCCTGCCACGCCTGCCTGACGATCCCGACCGACCCCGCGTACGGCTCGCTCAACCTGTCCCAGGCCGTGCAGCTGATCGCCTACGACTGGCGCCAGGCCCTCGGCGGCTTCGGCGCGCCCGAGCGTGCCTCGGTCGGCCGCCACGCCGACGCGGTCGCGGTGCGCGGGCTGATCGCCCATTGGCAGGCGTCGCTCGAGACGCTCGGCTTTCTCGACCCTGCCGCGCCGAAGAAGCTGATGGCGCGCCTGCAGCGCCTCGCCAACCGCGCCGAGCTCAGCGCGGAAGAGGTGCACATCCTGCGCGGCATCGCCCGAGCAGTCGACGAGCGCTGCCGCTAAACTGCTTCGCTCCCTCCACGGTGCCACTTCCATGTTCGAGCGCCTTCGCGAAGACATCGCCTGCATCCGCGAGCGCGACCCGGCGGCGCGCTCGACGTGGGAGGTGCTCACCTGCTATCCGGGGCTGCACGCGATCGTCCTGCATCGCCGGGCAGCGTGGTGGTGGCGGCACGGCTTCCACTGGACGGCGCGCTGGACCTCGCATCTCACGCGCTTTCTCACCGGCATCGAGATCCACCCCGGCGCGACGATCGGCCGGCGCGTCTTCATCGACCACGGCATGGGCGTCGTCGTCGGCGAGACCGCCGAGGTCGGCGACGATTGCACCATCTACCAGGGCGTGACCCTCGGCGGCACGTCGCTCACGAAGGGCGCCAAGCGCCATCCGACGCTCGGCCGCGGCGTCATCGTCGGCGCCAACTCGCAGGTGCTCGGCGGCTTCACCGTCGGCGATGGCGCGCGCGTCGGCTCGAACGCGGTCGTGCTGCGCGAAGTGCCGCCCGGCGCGACGGCGGTCGGCAATCCGGCGCGTGTGATCCACGCGGACGTGGATGCGCGGCGCGAGGACGCGGCGGCGAAGATGGGCTTCTCCGCCTACGGGCTGACGCAGGGCGACGACCCGGTCTCGCAGGCGATGAAGGGCCTGATCGACAACGCCTCGGGTCACGAGCACCAGATCGCGATGCTCTGGCAGGCGATCGAGAAGCTCTCGCAGCGCTCCCGCGAGCTGCCGTCGGCCGATTGCGTGCCGCAAGGGGCACAGACGACCGAAGCGTTCGACGCCGAGCGGCTGAGTCAGCTCGTCAAGTAGCGGACTCGGCGCGCCGCGCTCGTTCCCATTGAGC
>DASYKC010000230.1:0-3803 GCA_035995885.1 Caldimonas sp.
CGGTCGAAAAAGCCATCCGCTTCGGCCTGGCGGTGAACGACAACCTGCCCACGCACATTCACCGCCACTCGGTGTTCGCGCGCAAGAACTACTTTTATCCCGACCTGCCCAAGGGCTACCAGATCAGCCAGTACGAGACGCCGGTGGTGCAGGGCGGCTTGGTCGAGTTCTTCGTCGGCGACCTGCGGCACAAGGTGCAGTTGACCCGCGCGCACCTGGAAGAAGACGCCGGCAAGTCGATCCACGGCGTCGCCGCCGGCGGCGCCCACGGGACCGGCGGCGCGCCGGGCTTCGGCGACTTCCACGGCGGCTGGTCGGGAATCGACCTCAACCGCGCCGGAACGCCGCTGCTCGAGATCGTCACCGAGCCCGACATGCGCTCGAGCGGCGAGGCGGTCGAGTACGCGAAGGCACTCCATGCGCTGGTGGTCTGGCTCGGCATCTGCGACGGCAACATGCAGGAAGGGAGCTTCCGCTGCGACGCCAACGTCTCCGTGCGCCGCCCCGGCGCGCCGTTCGGGACGCGGCGCGAGATCAAGAACCTGAACAGCTTTCGCTTCATGCAGCAGGCGATCGACTACGAGGTCCAGTGGCAGATCGACCTGATCGAAGACGGCGGCAGCGTGCGCCAGGCGACGGTCCTGTTCGACGCCGAGCACGGCGAGACGCGGGCGATGCGCAGCAAGGAAGACGCGCACGACTACCGCTATTTCCCCGACCCCGACCTGCCGCCGCTGGCGATCGACGCCGAGTGGATCAGCCGCGTCCGCGCGGCGATGCCCGAGCTGCCGCGCGACCGCGCCGCGCGCTTCCAGAGCGCGTACGCGCTGAGCGCCTACGACGCGGCGATGATGACGCAGAGCATGAAGATCGCCGCGTACTTCGAGGCCGCGGCGGTCGCCAGCGGCGAGCCCAAGCTCGCCGCCAACTGGATCATGGGCGAGATCTCGCGGCGCCTGAACGCGTCCGGCCACGACGACATCCCGGTGCCGCCGGCGACGCTCGCCGCCTTGATCGCGCGCATCGCCGACCGGACGATCTCGAACGCCGCCGCGCGCCAGCTCCTCGATGCGCTCTGGGACGGCGCGGGCGGCGACGTCGACGCGCTCATCGACGAACGCGGCCTGCGCCAGATGCGCGACGCCGGCGCGCTCGAGCGCATCGTCGACGAGGTCATCGCCGCCAACGCCAGGTCGGTCGAGGAATTCCGGGCCGGCAAGGAGAAGGCGTTCAACGCCCTCGTCGGCCAGGCGATGAAGGCAAGCCGCGGCAAGGCCGACCCGGGCGAAGTCGGCGCGCTGCTGCGCGAAAAACTCGCCTGAGGCCGGCGCCTCGGGCGCTCACTTCACCGTCGTCTTGCTGGCGCCGTCGGGCGTCGTCGCCGTGACCGCCGCCGGCGGCGGCAGCCCGGCGGCCTGGGTGCCCGGCAACGGCCCGAGCGAGCCGGGCGGTGCGCCGCCCCAGAGCTTGCGCAGGCGCGCCAGCTCGATGTCGTAGGTGGCATTGATCCGGCTCACTTCGGATTGCTGGTTCTGCACCAGCTCCTTTTGCGCCCCGAGGGAGGCGTCGTTGGCGTCGAGCGCCGTCTTGAGCTTGCTCGGCAGCGGCTTGCCGACGTAGAACTCGGCCTCGTCGAGCAGCGGCTTGCGCTCCTTGTTCAGCAGCACGATGCGCTCCTGGAGCTTCTTGACCGAAGCGCGGAATTCGTCGAGCGCCTTGTCGCGCGCCTTGCGATGCGCCTCTTCGTTCTTGTAGAGCTGCAGGAGGCTGCGGTCGGTGCGCACCTGCTGCTTGAGCTGTCCTTCCTTGATCTCGCGGGCGAGATCTGCCTGCTCCTTGCGCTCGCGCTCTTCGACCGTGAGCGTCGGCTGGACCTCGCGGCTGACCGAGCCGTCGGCGTTGAGCAGGTACTGGACGCGGTCGGAGCATTCGGCGATGGGCCGGTCGCGGGTGACCTTCTTGCCGTCGATCTCGCAGCGATAGATGCGCGCGCCGCTGCCCGATTCGGCGGCAACGACAGCCGAAGCCAGGCTCAACGCCGTGGCAGCGAGCAGGCGCAGACGCCGGGATCGCCGCGCCGCTGCCTCAGACGCCATACCGCTCGCGATAGCGCGCGACTGCGTCGGCGTGTTGGGCGAGCGTCGGGTCGGCATGGGAAGTGAGGAACTCCATCAGGTCGGCAACGGTGGCGACCGGGATTACCGGCATGGCGTAGTCGCGTTCGAAATCTTCCACGGCGGACCGTTCGGACAGGTTGTCGTCGACCCCGCCGCGTTCCATCCGGTCGAGCGCGATCAGGACCGCGACCGGCTCGGCTCCCTCGCGGCGGAGCAGCTCCACCGATTCGCGCTTGGAAGCGCCATCGGTGATCACATCATCGACGATGACAGTGCGGCCCCGCAATGGTGCGCCGACGACAAGGCCGCCCTCGCCGTGATCTTTTGCTTCCTTCCGGTTGTACGAGAACGGAACCGCGCGGCCGCGCCGAGCGAATTCGATCGCGACCGCGGCCGAGAGCGTGATGCCCTTGTAGGCCGGGCCGAAGAGCATGTCGAAGGCGAGGTCCGAGGCGGCCAGGCGGCGCGCATAGAATTCGCCGAGGCGCATCAGCTTGACGCCGTCGTCGAACAAGCCCGAGTTGAAGAAGTACGGCGAGAGCCGCCCCGCCTTGGTCTTGAACTCCCCGAACCGCAGCACCCCGGACGCCAGCGCGAACTGCACGAACTCGCGCGCGATGGTGGGGTCGGAAGCGGGGCGGGTCATGCAGGCAAGCGCTTGTTCCGCCTCGTCTCGCTCAACCTGAACGGCATCCGCTCGGCTGCCGCCAAGGGGTTCGAGGCCTGGGCCGAAGGCGTGGGCGCCGATTGTATGGGCGTGCAGGAGATCAAGGCCCAGGCCGACACCGTCACCGGCCGCTTCGACAAGGTCGCGGGCATGAAGGGGCGCTTCCACTTCGCCGAGAAGAAGGGCTACAGCGGCGTCGGCCTCTACAGCAGGAAGCGGCCGAGCGCGGTTCGCCTCGGTTTCGGCGACGCCGAGTTCGACGCCGAGGGGCGCTACGTCGAGTGCCGCTTCGACCGTGCTGGCCGGCGCGGCCTGCCGCGCCTGAGCGTCGTCAGCTGCTACTTCCCGAGCGGCTCGGCCGGCGAGCACCGGCAGGCGGCGAAGTTTCGCTTCCTCGCCCTGATGGCGCCGTACCTGCACGCGCTGGCGAGCGAGCGCGAGGTGATCGTGGTCGGCGACATCAACATCGCCCACAAGGAAATCGACCTCAAGAACTGGCGCGGCAACCGCAAGAACAGCGGCTTCCTGCCCGAGGAGCGCGCCTGGATGACACGCCTGTTCGAGGAGCTCGGCTTCGTCGACGTGTTCCGCACGCTCAACCCGCATCCGGAGCAGTACACCTGGTGGAGCAACCGCGGCCAGGCGCGCGCCAAGAACGTCGGCTGGCGCCTCGACTACCACCTGGCGACGCCGGCCGTCGCCTCGCTGGCGACGCGCGAGTACATCTTCCTCGAGCAGCGCTTCAGCGACCACGCGCCGCTCGTCATCGACTATGCCTTCACGCTCTGATGGCTCCGCACAATCGAGGATCCTCGTGATTCACGCCATCGGCTTCTACACACGTCAGATACAAAAAACTCGCGCTTGGCTAGTGCGCGAAGTGCGCATAAACGGGAAGCGTTGGAGCAGAGAGCGACCCCATGCTATTTAATTCCTATGCATTCATATTTGGGTTCCTGCCGGTTGTTCTAACGGGTTTCTATCTAATTGCCCAACTTAGTAGTCGGCTGGCGGCTTTC
>DASYKC010000231.1:0-3075 GCA_035995885.1 Caldimonas sp.
GTAGCTGAGCGTGCCCGGCTTCTTCGCGGCGAGGTCGAGCAGCTCCCTGACGTTCTTCGCCGCCACCTGCTCGGCGTTGACGACGAGGACGTTGTCGACGGTCGCGAGCATCGTCACCGGCGCGAGGTCGGCGGCCTTGTAGGGCAGGTTCGCGAACAGCGTCGGATTGACGGCGATGTTGCCGGCCGGGACGATGCCGAGCGTGTAGCCGTCGGGCGCCGCCTTGGCGACCGCGTCGACGCCGATGTTGCCGGCGGCGCCGACCTTGTTGTCGACGATCACCGTCTGGCCGAAGGTCTCGCCGAGCGACTGGGCCAGGACGCGGCCGAGCACGTCGGTCGGGCCGCCGGGCGGGAACGGCACGACGATGTGGATCGGCCTGGCCGGGTACGCCTGCGCGGCGGCGACGAGCGGCGTCGCCGCGACCGCGACCGCGAGGGCGAGAAGGAAGCGCTTCGTCATCGTCGTCATCATCGTCATCAGAGGTCCTCGAAGGGAATGGCGGAGTCGGTGGCGATCGCGGCGAGGATGTCGTAGTCGGCGGCGTCGACGACGGCGAAGCCGGCGAGCTGCAGGCGCGCCATCGCCGCGGCGAGCGCGCTCGCACGAGACGTGCCGAGCAGGGCGTCGCGCAGGCGCGCGAGGGCATCGGCGCCGATCGGCGCGGTGGCGACGAGCGGCGGAATCGGCCGCATCGCCGTGCTCGCGATCGTGCGCACCTGCGCCGCCAGCGCCGGGTCGTAGTGCTCGAGCAGGTCGTGGCTGTAGCTGTCGAGTGGGCCGACGTCGATGCGGCCGGCGGCGAGCGCATCGATCACGCCGCGCGCGTTGATGAGATTGCCGACAGCGCCGCGGTAGAGCCTCGCCCCGCGCTTTTTGCGCAGCGGCGCGAGGAAGTCGCGCAGCGCGACCGCGCCCGACATCGAATCGGCGAGCGTGTAGCCGACGATGCCGCCGAAGGTGTCTTCGATCGTGCGATGCGGCGAGCCGGCGGCGACGACGACGTCGGTGCAGTAGAGCGGGCGGCCGCCGTAGCGCGCCGGCCGCGGCACCGGCGCGGCGATCAGCGTCGGGCGCGGCGCGCGGCGCGCGAACGGCAGGCCGCACATCATCGCGGCGCCGAGGTCGTCGCGCGCCCAGAGCTGCGCGAGGGGCGCCGGCGCGTCGAAGTCGACGACCTCCCAGTCGAGGTCGGCGCGCTGCAGCGCCGCCCTCAGGACGCGGTGCCAGTCGGCCTTGCACTCGGCGGTGACCGAGTACATGCGGGCGTTGACGATGGGCATTCGCGGCGTCGGGTCGTTGAATCGGGCGATCAGGTAGCGGTGAGCGCGCAATCAACGGAAGCGCAGGCGCTGGCCGATGCCGAGGCGCTCCGCCTTGGCGAGCATCGCCGCGCCGAGGGCGATGTCGGAAAGCGACAGGCCGCGATGCCAGAACAGGTTCGTCTCGGCGTCGCTCTCGCGCCCGGGCTTGAGCCCGGCGACGATCTGGCCGAGCTCGGCGTGCAGGTTCTTCTCCGAGAGCCTGCCGCTGTCGACGTGGGCGCGCAGCGCGCCATACGGACCCGAACGCGCCTGGCCCCAGTCGTCCATGACGATCTTGTCCATGATGTCGGTGAGCGAGAGCTCGACCGCGCTCATCGTGCCGTAGGGGATGACGCACGCCCCCTTCGCGATCCATTCGGTCTTCAGCTTCGGCTCGGGCTTCTCGAGCCGCGACGCCTCGACGACGATGTCGGCGCCGCGCACGCACGACTCCCAGTCGTCGGTGGCGACGACGGTCGCGCCGGCCAAGTCGGCGCGCAGGCGCGCGGCGAAGGCGTCGCGGCTCTCCTTCCGGCGCGAGTGGACGCGGATCTCGTCGAACGCGAAGATCGAATGGAGCAGGCGGACGTTCCAGTACGCCGTGCCGCGCGCGCCGATGTGGCCGAGGACCTTCGAATTCCTGCGCGCCAGCACGCGCGCGCCGATCGCCGTGACGGCGCCCGTGCGCATGTCGGTGATGTCGCTCGCGTCGATCACCGCGATCGGCACGCCGGTCTTCGGATCGAACAGGTTGAGGAGCGCGAGCTCCGACGGCAGGCCGCGCTCGTAGTTGCGATAGAAATCGCCGACGACCTTGACGCCGGCCAGGCCGAGCGGCCGGATGTAGCCGCGCAGGACGTTGAAGTGACCCGGATAGTCCTTCTCGGGCACGAGGTGCATGCGCGGCTCGATCGTCGTCTCGCCGCGGCCCTGCGCGACGAGGCCGTGCTCGACCGCCGCCAGGATCTCGGCGTCGCTCAGCGCCAGCGCCTCGACGTCGGGGTGGTTGAGGTAGTGGAGATGGATCTCGCCGGCGGTTTCGGCCATGTCACGCGTCCAGCATCGGCAGCTTCAGGCCCTGCTCGCGCGCGCACGCCTTGGCGATCTCGTAGCCGGCGTCGGCATGGCGCATGACGCCGGTCGCCGGGTCGTTCCAGAGGACGCGCTCGATGCGCTTGGCCGCCGCGTCGGTGCCGTCGCAGACGATGACGACGCCGGCGTGCTGCGAGTAGCCCATGCCGACGCCGCCGCCGTGGTGCAGCGACACCCAGGTCGCGCCGCCGGCGGTGTTGAGGAGCGCGTTCAGCATCGGCCAGTCGGAGACGGCGTCGCTGCCGTCCTTCATCGATTCGGTCTCGCGGTTCGGGCTCGCGACCGAGCCGGCGTCGAGGTGGTCGCGGCCGATGACGATCGGCGCCTTCAGCTCGCCCGACTTCACCATCGCGTTGAAGGCCAGGCCGGCGCGATGGCGCTCGCCGAGGCCGATCCAGCAGATGCGCGCCGGCAGGCCCTGGAAGGCGATCCGCTCGCCGGCCATGTCGAGCCAGCGGTGCAGCCCCGCGTCGTCCGGGAACAGCTCCTTCATCTTCGCGTCGGTCTTGCGAATGTCGTCCGGATCGCCCGAGAGCGCGACCCAGCGAAACGGCCCCTTGCCGCGGCAGAAGAGCGGGCGGATGTACGCGGGCACGAAGCCGGGATACGTGAACGCGTCGGTGACACCTTCCTCCTTCGCGACCTGGCGGATGTTGTTGCCATAGTCGACGACCGGAAT
>DASYKC010000232.1:0-16170 GCA_035995885.1 Caldimonas sp.
GCGCGGCGGGCGGTGCCGCGTCCGCGTCATTCGCGCAGTCCGCGCAGTCGCAAGCGTCGTCGTCGCCATCACGATCGACCCGCCGCCGCGCCGCGGAAACGGACGCCGTGCAAACGAGCACCGCGGAAAACGGCGCGCCGCGAAAGACCGCCGCGAAGAAGGGCCCGGCGCGCCGACCGAGGAGCAAGCCATGAAGATGAACCTCACCGCCGTCGACGCGATGCAGTTCGCGACCGCGAAGCTCGCCTCGGTGACCTTCTCGCGCCAGGACGACGACCCGCATTTCGGCGACCGCGTCGTCCCGCGCGAGCTGCGCGGCTGGCTCGCGCGCCTGCGTCTGCTGCAAGGCGTGCCGTTCTCGTACCTCGTCGCCGATGCGCAGCTGCTGCCGAAGGAATCGATCCGCTTCTTCTACCTCGACCGCGCCTGGACCGACGCGCTCGTCCAGGGCGCGCTCGGCGTCGGCACCGTCAACTCGAGCGACCGCGCCGAGCTGGCCGCGCTCTACCGCGTCGTCCGCGACGAGCTCGACGAAGAAGAGCGGCGCGTCCGCCTGCCCGGCGGCGAGACGGTGCAGCAAGGTCCCGCCGGTCCGGTCACGGGCTTCGTCCTGCGCTCGCGCGCCGTCGCCGGCTGGCCCGGCCTGCACGTTCGCGCCTATGACCGCGAGCTCGGCGTCGCCGACGACGCGTCGATCCCCGAATCCGATCCGCGCCGGATCAAGCTGCTGCGCATGGAGCGGCTCGCGCCGGCGGTGCTGCTCGTTCTCTTCGACGGCATCCCGGCGGTCGTCCACATCGAGGAGCCGCGCCAGGGCATCCAGTTCGGCGTCCGCCTGACGCCGGCGGCGGGCGATCCGAACCGCCTGCAGGCGGGCGTCAAGGCGCGCAACGCCAACACCGCGAACGACGTCAACGCCAATCCGAACGACATGGTGCCGGTGCCGTTCCGGCGCGGCACGCCGGGCGTCCTCGACATCAAGAAGCTCAACGAGGCGCTTCTCGCCAAGCCGGGAACGAACATGGGCGCCGCCGTCGACGGCGCCGAGTTCGCGCTGCAGATGCTGCGCTTCCCGTATCGCCAGGTGTTCGGCGATCCGGGCGTCAACGCGGCGCCGCCGCTGGTCGACGTGTTCCGGCCGACGATCAGCATGAAGACGCTGGCGAAGACCTTCGCGAGGGACTGAGGCGATGGCCAGCTTCGATCCGCAGACGATCGCCCTGCAAATGAAGTCGGCGCGCTGGAGCGCGCTGGCGCGCACCGGCCTGTCGCTCGACGCCGTCGGCCGCTTCGACGCGACGCTGCTGCGCGACACGCGCGTGCTCGTGCCGATCGACGTGCAGGCGCTGGTCGTTGGCGCCGGCAGCGCCGAGCCGATGGTGCGCCTGCCGCTCTCGATCGCCGCCCCGGACGACGCGCCGCCGGCGCCGGCCACCGAGATCCTGGTCGACGGCCCGCCGCGGCCGGCCGGCGTCCATCTGCACTGGGCGATGGCCGATGCGCTCCTGCGCGGCAAGCTCGCCGACAACGGGCCGACCAATCGGCTCGCGCTGCCGCCGCTGCCCGACCGCTGGGTCGTGCTGCGCGTCGCCGTGCCGAAAGGCGCGAGCGCGCCGGTCGTTCGCGGCTGGGTGATCGAGGCCGACACGACGCGCGTCGTCGCCCTCGAGCAGTGGCCCGCGGGCGCGGCGGCGGCCGTCGCGACCGGCCGCACCGTGCCGGCCGATGGCCTGACCGGCGCCTGCGGCGGCTCGCTCAACTGGACCGGCACCTACGACGCGACGCTGAACCGCTTCGCGCTGCACGACCCGCTCGACGACCTCGCCCAGGTCGCGCCGAACGGCACCGAAGGCGACCAGCTCGCCTACCTCGTCGCCGGCTGGTGGAGCGACGCGGCGCGCGATCCGCTCGACGGCGCGCAGACCGCGAGCAGCCTGCACGAGCGCCTGCGCCAGCTCGGCTGGGCGCTCGTCGAGGACCGCGAGGACGACGAGAAGCAGCAGCGCGAGCGCCGCGTCGTCCAGGACAAGCAGGCGTCGATCGGCCTCGCCGCAGCGACGCGCTACGCGCCGAAGTCGATCGGCAGCGCCAAGGCGCCGCTGGCCACGAGCGTCGCCTCGCAGGTCGCCAAGCCCGGCCTGCAATTCGCGACCGCGGCGTTCGTCGACCGGGCGAGCGCGGTCGTCCAGACCGAGCCGCACTGGCCGCGCAGCACGCTGCTGCACGGCAGCCTGTATGGCGTTCCGCTCGGCGCCGCCGGCGTCGGCGCCGGTGCCGAGAACCGGCCGCGCGCCGACGACGTCCAGCTCGTCTGGGGTGAGCACGGCGACGACGTCGCCGCGACGCTCGCCTCGACCGCGCTCGCGCCCGCCGACGCATCGGCGCGGCGCGCCTACGAGCGGCTGCTCGCCGCGTTCACCGGCAGCCTCGTCGACCGAATCGACAGCGCCGACGGCCTGATCGACGTCGAGGAGTGGGAGCACGCCGCCGGTTACGCCAGCCGGCCGGGCGGCGACGCCGGCACCGATCGATTGCTCGAAGGCGCCGACGGCGGCCCGCTCGCGGTCGGCCGGCACGCGCGCGGCGCGGTCGCGCGCGCCGCAGCGGCGGCCGGCAAGAGCAAGGCCGGCGCGGGAACGAAGCTCGCCTTCGGCCAGCAGAAGAAGGACCTGCACGTCGGCTCGAAGGACGCGCAGCGCGCCGAGATGATGTCGTGGGGCGAGACCGAGAGCGAGCGCGACACGAAACGCGTCGCGCCCGAGCTCGCCGGCCGTGCCGCGCCGGGCGCGCGCGAGGTGCGCCAGGCGGCGCCGCGCTTCTACACGCCGCTCGAGCCGCTCGTCGCCGTGCGCGGCGCGCGGCGCAGCCTGCGCCACGGCGGCGACGGCCGCGCCTCGGCCGACGGCACGCTGCACTGCCGCTATCCGGCGCAGGTGATCCGCGCCGTCGACCAGGTGATCGACGGTGCCGAGATCCTGCCGTCGCTCGGCACCGCCGCGGTCCCCGACGAGGTGACGCTGCTCGCGCGCGAGCTCGTCCTCCACAACCCGTACTGGGCGACCTGGCTCGCCGCCGTCGCCGCGGCCAAGCACGGCCTCGACGGCAAGGCGACGCGAAGCCGCATGGTCGCCGAGGCGGCGCTCCGCTTCGGCAGCACCGAGGCGGTCTACGACGGCACGAGCGGCGCGTTCTCGCGCAAGGTGAAGATGGCCGGCGGCGCGACGCGCGCGCTCACCGACGAGCGCATCGCCGACCAGCTGCGCCGCTTCTCGCTCTATCAGGGCGTTGACCCGGACCCGGTCGGCGTCACGGCGTGGTCGCAACCGTGGATCCCGCTCTGGCTCGAGTGGGAGATGGCGCTCGACCTCGGCGACCGGCTCGAAGGCTGGTCGCTCGGCAGCGTCGACGTCCGCGCCGCGGCCGCGCCCGGCGCCGACGGCGCGCCGGCGACGCCGACGGCGCGAACGCTGCGCGGCCGCAGCATGCTCACGACCGGCACGGCGACGACGCTGAGCGGCGCCGTCCGCACCTGGCTCGACGGCGAAGAGCAGCGCGATCACGACGGCAGCGGCGAGGCGAGCGAAGCGACCGAGGCGGCGCTGGCGCGAATCGCCGCCGCCGTCGATCAGCTCGACATCGTCAGCGCCAGCCTCGACGGCGTTCGCGAACAGCTGCTCGGCCTCGCCTATCACGGCGGCCTCGTGCGCGAGCGGCGCGCCGACGACACGCTCTCGGATCCGAACCTGA
Source organism: Caldimonas sp. (assembly GCA_035995885.1). GTDB lineage: Bacteria > Pseudomonadota > Gammaproteobacteria > Burkholderiales > Burkholderiaceae_C > Schlegelella_A. The sequence continues at coordinate 3,748 of DASYKC010000232.1, forward strand.
ACGGCGACGCCGCGATCTGGCTGCGCGGCGGCACGGCACGGCTGCAGCGCGCGCGCCTCGTCGATGCCTTCGGCCGCACGCTCGTGCTGCCGGTCGATCGCCTGCGCGCGCCGCAGCGGCTCGCGGTGACGCCTTCGCCCGACGGCGCGCCGGCGCCGGCACCGGTCAACGGCGCGCCGGTGGGCGCGGCGGCGAGCGGCGACGCGCTGCGCCTGCCGCCGCGCCTCACCCTGCCGACGCGGCTCATGTTTCGCCTCGTCGATCCGGCGGCGCGCGGCGACGACGCGGCCGAGGCCAACGTCGACCAAGTCGAGCCGGCGCGCATGGTCAACCCGGTCTGCGGCTTCCTCCTCCCGGACCACATCGACGAGGCGCTCGAATTCTTCGACGTCGCCGGCCGCCCGCTCGGCCAGTTGATGCACGAGCCGATCGGCGGCGGCGTCGCCTGGGAGATCGCGCCCGGCCGCACCGGCCCCGCCGACGCCGGCCCGCTGTTCGATCTCGCCGGCGCGACGACGCACCTCGGCCGCCTCGCCGCCGGCACGGTCACCGCCGACGCGCAGTTCCGCCAGGGCCAGGGCGTCGCGATCGACAGCGACACCGAGTCGGCGCTGTCGGCGCTGCTGCGCGCGATCGACACGACGATGTGGAGCGTCGATGCGCTGAGCGGCCTCGGCACCGAGCACATCGCCGGCCTCGTCGGCCGGCCGATCGCCGTCGTCCGCGTCCGCCTGCGCCTCGAGATGGCGTCGGAGTTCGGTCGCGATGCCGCCGCGGCGGCGCTCGCGCTCGCCGACCGCGCCTTCACCGTCCGCATCGGCGAGATCACGCGCGCCGACGACGCCGTCCTCGGCTACTTCGTCGACGACGACTACGAGCACGTCCACGTCGTCGACAAGGTCGTCGCCCAGCTCGCCGTCGACAGCGGGCGCCTCCGCGGCCAGCTCGCCGGCATCGACCGCGCGGTGCAGGTGCCCGGGACGCGGCCGATCACGCACCCTTACGTGATCGCCGAGGACGAGCTGCGCCTGCGCATCGGCCAGACCGTGATGTTGACCCTGCTCATGCACCCGGCCGGAAAGGCGAACGCGACCTGCGGCGTGCTGCCGCGCAAGTCGATCCAGCTCGCGCGCGACTGGGTCGCGCCGGGGCTCGGGGTGATCGCGCCGTCGGCGCGGATCGGCCCGGTGCTGATCGATCCGGCGCAGGTGCGCCTGCCCAAGATCTCGTCGTTCCCGAAGGACCAGGTGTTCACGCGCCGCGACACGCCGGCGACGTGGAAGGACGACCCGATCCTGGCGGCGACGCAGGAGGCCTTGCTGCCCGACCTGCCGCACGAGGTGCAGGAGGGCTACATCCGGATCGCCCCCGACGCCGGCGCGAGCGAGAAGGGCTGACGTGGCACGCGTTCGTTACGGCGCCAGCACCGGCAAGGACGCGAGCAAGCGCGGCCGCGCCGCGGCGCGCCAGTCGTTCCTCGCCGAGCAGCGCGGTCCGCTCGACGCCGAGCAGCTGCGCGAGGCCTTGCGCGTGCGGCGCCGCCAGCAGGCCGAGGAGGCCACGGCCGACACGGGCACGACCGTGCCGGCGCCGCGCGGACGGCGTGCGGCCCGCGCAGCCCCCGACGCGGCCCAGCCGCACCAATGGCTGCCGATCGGGCCCTCGGTCGTCCTCGCCGGCCAGGCTGGCGGACGGCCGCGCGTCGCCGGCCGCGTGCGCGACCTTCAGGTGTCGAGCGACGGCCGCCGCGCCTACGCCGCGACCGCGAACGGCGGCGTCTGGTACAGCGACGACGCCGGCGAGACGTGGCGCCCGCTCGGCGGCTGGACGACGACCGGCGCGCCGCCGCCGATCGATCGGCCGTCGAGCGTGCTCGCCTGCGGCTGCCTGCTGGTTCGCTTCGACGCCGGCGGCAACGCCGGCGCCGACGAGGTCTACGTCGGCACCGGCGAGCTGATTCCGGTCGTGCGCGGCCGGCCGTTCCCGAAGAATTCCGGCGTCGGCGTCCTGCACGCGACCGGCCCGGCGACGAGCGCTATCTTCGCCGCGCCGTGGACGCTCGAGGGCAACAACCTCGCCGGCTCGGGCATCTTCCGGCTCGCCGAGGATCCGCCGACGCAAACGACGCTCGTCGCGGCGACCTCGGCAGGCCTCTGGACGCGCAGCGGCGGTCCGGCGGCGGCATGGTCGCAGGTCGCGGTCGCGCCGTTCGCCGGCGCCACTGGCGCGGCGCTGATCTGCACCGACGTGCGCTGGGTGGCCGGCAAAGGCGCCACGCCGGAGCGGCTCTGGGTCGCGGTGCGCGACGACGCCGGCGTCTCGTCGGGCGTGTTCGTCAGTGCCAACGGCGTCGCCGGTCCGTTCAACCCGATCGCGTTGCCCGCCCTCGGCGCCAACCCCGGCCTGCTGCCGATGAGCCGCATCAGCCTCGCCTCGGCGCCTTCGGACCCGTCGGTGATGTACGCCCTCGGCGAGGGCAACCAGGTCTGGCGCTTCGACAACCTCGTCGCCGTCGGCGTCGAGCGAATCCCGCCGAACCTGCTCGGCACGCAGTCGGATTACGACCAGGCGATCGCCGTCCATCCGACCCGGCCCGAGCGGCTCGTCCTCGGCGGCGCCACCGAACAGGCCGACGGCCAGTGGAGCGCTTCGCTCTACCTCGCCAGCGTCACCCAGCCCGCGCCCGGCCGCTGGCGCTTCGGCTTCACGACCGTCGCCGCCGGCGCCGACCCGACCACCGACGACTCGTTCATCGGCCACGGCGTTCACGCCGACATCCACGCGACGCGCTTCATCACCGTCGGCGCGCGTACCGAGCTCTGGATCGGCTGCGACGGCGGCGTCTTCCGCTCGCTGCGCGGCGACGACGACAACCGGCTCGTCAAGAACAGCTTCATCGCCCGCAACACCGGCATGGCGACGCTCGAGTGCGGCTACGTCGCGACCCATCCCGCGGTCGACGGCCACGTCCTCGCCGGCGCGCAGGACAACGGCACGCTCGAACGAATCGGCGTCACCCTCTGGGGCCGTCCCTTCGGCGACGGCGACGGCGGCGCCGTCGTCTTCGACCCGGCGGCCCCCGACCACTTCATCGCCCAGGTGACGAACGGAACGTTCCGCGCCTCGCATGCGTCGTTCAGGCGGCCGGTGTTCCGATCGGCGGCGAAGACGGCGTCCGAGATCGACGAGAGCGCGAACACCGAGTTCTATACCGGCCTCGACGCGGTGCTCGTTCCGGCGCTCGCGCCGGCGGCGGCGACGAGCCGGATCGCCTGGGGCAGCTGGCGCGTCTGGATGTCGGGCGACTCGGGTGCGACCTGGCGCAGCCTGCCGACGCTCGGCGATCCGCTCAGCATCGGCCCGCCGATCCTCCAGGACATCGTCACCGACCCGTGCGTGACGACCGGCGGCGCGCGCGATCTCGCCCGCGGCGCCGTGATCGCGTGCCGCTGGGCCAGCCCGACCCGGCTCTACGTGCTGTGCCGGCGCGAGGTGCTGAAGTTCGAGCTCGTCGTCGACCTCGCGGCGACATCGGGGCTGCGCGCGACGCCGACGCCGCTGGCCAAGCAAGGGACTCACAAGAAGGAGGATCCGGCGGCGGCGACCGACACCACGTCGCCCGGGCAGCGCCTGCCCGAAGTCGGCTCGTGGAGCGACATCGCCGTCCACGACCCGGGTCGCGGCGCGCACGGCTCGTTCTACGTCGCCGCGACCGGCGATCCGGCGACGCCGGCGATGGACACCGTCTGGTGGTTCGACGGCATCGACCGCTGGCACGCGACGGGCCTGCGCACCAGCGCCGACGCCGCCAAGCGCGTGCCGGCGCCGGCCTACGCCGTCGTCGTCGACAAGACCGATCGCAACACGGTCTACGTCGGCACCGCGGTCGGCGTCTGGCGCGGCGTCTTCGATCCCGGCGCGACGCGCTGGGACTGGTTCTCGATGAACAACGGCCTGCCCGAGGCCGCCGTCCAGGATCTGTCGCTGCACGACGAGGCGGCGACGGGCCAGCGCGTGCTGCGCGCGGCAATCCAGGCGCGCGGCGTCTGGGAGGTCGACCTCGCGCAGCCGAACCTCGGCGCGCGAACGATGCTGCGCGTTCACGCCTGGGACACGCGCCGGCAGAGCCCGACGCCGCTGACCGATCCGAAGCGCGCGCTGCCGAACGCGCTCCTGTCGTGGCACGCCAGCCCCGACGTGCGCGTCCGGCCGCGCCGCGGCAGCCGGCCGCCGGCGCCGGCCGCGGCGTTGCCGTGGATCGGCGCGTCGCCCGACCGCTACGGCCTGTGGGTGTTCCAGACGGCGCTGCGCGTGCGCGGCGCGGGCGATCCGCTGGTCAAGGCCGACGGCCAGTGGACGCCGCTCTTCGACGCGCGCGTGCGCGCCGCCAACGCCAACTCGAACCGCGTCACCCAGGCGCTCTGGAACAGCGTCGTCGGCTCGGGCGCGGCGTTCCCGAACGCCTACGCCGAGCCGTGGAGCGGCGCCGAGCCGTCGGAGGCCGACCTGTTCGAGCTGATCGTCGATCGCGCGCCCTCCGGCGCGTCGCCGGCGTCGATCGGCATCGGCCGCGTCCATGCCAGGGTCGACGTCCAGGTCCATCACCGCGCCGGCGACGCGATCGCCGCCAACGCCGTGCGCGTCACGCTGCTCCGGCGCGACGTAACCGGCAGCGCCGACCCCGCCTGGGCGGCGCTGCCGTGCGCCTGGACTGCGGCGGTGCAGGCGCTGCTGAGAAGCGGCGGCGCGACGCCGGCGCTCGCCGATGGCTGGACCTTCGCCGACGCGGCGCAGCCGGTGCGCAGCCCGTCGGGGCCGATCGATGCGCGCCTGTCGCGAACGGTCAGCTTCGATGCCGACTTCAGCGGCCTGGCGGCGGCCGCGCGCGTCCTCCTCGTCGCCGTCGTTCACTCCGACGTCGATCCGGTGACGCTCGCCGGCGCGACGCTGCAGACGGTCGTCCTCGGCAATCGCTTCGTCGCGCTGCGCAGCGTCGAAATGCTTTGAGGCGCCGCGCCGGCCCCGGCTAGCTGCGGATCGCCGGCGCGATCTCGCGCGCAAGGAAATCGTAGACCGTCCGCACGATCGGGTTGGCGCGGATCTCGCGATGGACGGCGAGCCAGCACGGCAGCGAGCCGAGTGCGAGCGTCGGCAGGACGGCGACGACGCCGGGCCAGTGGCGCAGGTTGTAGCGGGCGACGAAGCCGACGCCGGCGCCCTCGGCGACGAGGCGCCCGTAGACGACCTGGTCGTCGGTGCGCAGCGCGAAGTCGGCGCGCGACAGCGCCACGCCCATCCGCGCCGCGCCGCGGACGATCGTGTCGTCGCGGTCGTAGCCGATCAGGCGATGCGCGGCGAGGTCCTCCGCCACGCGCAAGGGCGGCGCCTTGGCGAGGTAGCTCTCGTGCGCGGCGGCGACGATCTCGATCTCGCCGAGCTTCCTGGCGATCAGCGAGTGCTGCGCCGGCCGCACCATGCGAACGGCGATGTCGGCCTCGCGGCGCAGCAGGTTGGTGAGCTCGTTCGAGGCGACGAGTTCGATCGCGATCCCGGGGTGGGCACGCTGCAGGCCGGCGAGCACCGCCGGCAGCAGCCAGGCGGCGGCGACCTGGCTCGTCGTCACGCGAACGACGCCGCGCGTCGCCGAGCGCGCCGTCGCCAAGCCGCGCGCGACGGCGCGCGCGCCGTCCTCCATGCGCCGCGCCGCCTCGGCGATGGCGAGCGCTGCGCCGGTCGGCGTGACGCCGCGGCCGGTGCGCTCGAAGAGAGGCGCGCCGAGCTGCGCCTCGAGCTCGGCGACGTGGCGGCTGAGCGTCGGCTGGCGCGCGCCGCTGCGCTGCGCCGCCGCGCTGACGCTCCCGGCGTCGAGGACGGCGAGGAAGCTGCGCACCAAGCCCCAGTCGAAGCTCGCGGCGATGTCCGAAGTCATGCGAAAGTGTATGGCTTCCATGCATGAATCGGCGTGGCGATTGGCATCAGGAGCGACCACACTGGCGCTCGTCGGCGAGTCGCCGCGTCGATAACCGGAGCTCCCATGAACCGCACCGCATCCGCCCGCACCGTCCTCGTCCTCGGTGCCAACGGCCGCTTCGGCCTCGCTGCCGCCCAGGCTTTTGCCGGCGCCGGCTGGCGCGTGCTCGCCCACGTCCGCCGCGACGCTGCCATCGGCATGCCGGTCGGCGCCGAGCTCGTGCGCGCGCCGCTGGCGTCGCTGGCCGAAGCGCTCGCCGAGCGGCCGACGCCCAGCGTCGTCGTGCACGGCATCAACCCGCTCTATACGCGCTGGGGCGCCGAGGCGCTGCCGGCGGCGCACGCGGCGATGGACCTCGCCGAGCGTCTCGGCGCCCGCCTCATGCTGCCGGGCAACGTCTACAACTACGGCGCAGCGATGCCGGCGCGGCTCGACGAGTCGACGCCGCAGCGGCCGACCACCGCCAAGGGACGGATCCGCGCCGAAATGGAAAGCGAGCTCGCGCGCCGCGCCGGCGCCGGCCGACTCGGCGCGACCGTGATCACGGCCGGCGACTTCTTCGGCGCCGGCAGCGGCAGCTGGCTCGACCAGGTCGTCGTCAAGTCGATCGCCGCGGGCCGGATCGACTATCCCGGCGACCCGGCGCTCGTCCACGCCTGGGCCTACCTGCCCGATGTCGCCCGCGCCTTCGTCGCCGTCGCCGCGCTGCCCGACCTCGCGCCGTTCGAGCGCTTCCCCTTCGCCGGCCATTCGGTCACCGGCGAGGAGTTCGTCGGCGCCGTCGAGCGCGCCGCGGCGGCGCTCGGCGCCGCGCCGCCACGCGGCTGGCGCCACGGCCGCATGCCGTGGGCGCTGATCCGCGTCGGCGGCGTCGTCCTTCCGCTCTGGCGCGAGCTGGCGAAGATGGCCTATCTCTGGCGCGTCCCGCATGCGCTCGACGGCACGCGGCTCGCCGCGCGCTGCCCGGCGCTGGCGCCGACGCCGCTCGACGCCGCGATGCGGGCGAGCCTGGCCGCCCTCGGCGTCGGCGCGGCGCGGCCGCGCCACGCCGCGCCTGCTGCGGGCTGATCGCCCCGCCCGAAGATGCATCGAATGGCACGTCGTATGCTCGGCCCGGGCGCCTCTTCGGGCCCGTAAGGGCCTTGCATCGATCGTCGATCGCGAGGCGACGTGCTGCGCCGTGCACGAGGGATGGGGATGACGCCTGCGGAGATCGATCGGATATTCGGACAAGGCCGCCAGCAGATGGCGACGGGCGCGCACGTCGAGGTCTTCCGCGAGCGGGCCCAGTCGGGCGAGGAGCGGCGCTACACCAAGCGCTTCCTGCTCACGGCGAGCGTCGACTTCCGGCCCTGGACCGAGCGCGAGTGGCGCATCCTCGAGCGCCTCGGCAAGCACGCCGGCGCGCCGGTCGCGAAGGCGCTGGCGCTGCTTGCCGGCGACGACGCCGGCCCGCGCCTGCAGACGCGCGATGCCGGCGCCACCGTCGACCAGTGGGCGACCGGCGTGCCGCTGCGGCGCGGCGACGTCGCTTTGCGCAGCGTCTTCGACGATTGCGCGAACTGGTGGTCGCTGGCGCGCCATTGCCTCATGGCTCTCGACGCGCTGCACTCGCTCGGCTTCGTCCACCTCGACCTGAAGGCCGACAACGTCTGCCTGCCCTGGGCGCCGGCCGGGGCGGGCCGGCCGCTGCCCGGCCAGCCGCTGGCGCCGCGCTTCAAGAGCGTGACCCTCATCGACGTCGCGTTCTCGCTCCTGCCCGAAGTCGATCTCGTCGAGCCGCTGCCGCTGCTGCGCCAGACGGCGTACGAGTACCAGTCGCCGCGCCTCCTCCACGCGCTCGAGGAGGGCCGGCGCGGCCACCTCGCGCCGACGCGCGCGCTCGACTGGCGCTGCGACTTCTTCAGCCTGGCGGCGATGCTGTGGCGCTTCTTGCCCGAGCCGGGCGAAGCGGGCGGCTGGACCGCGGAGCGCCACGATCAGGCCGGCGCGTTCGTGCGCCAGCTTCTCGACGTCCATGGCGCCGCGGTGCCGTCGCACTGGCCGCACCGCGAGCTGATCGGCCTCGCCGCGCTGCGCCTGCGCGACCCCGAGCTCGCGGCGACGCTGCAGGCCGGCTCGACCTTCGATCCGGAGCGCGCCCTGCCGCTCGGCGCCGAGCCGACGCCCTCGACGCGAATCGCCGAGACGCCGGTGCGGCGCGCCGGGACACGGCGCGAGCCGGTCGCCGACAGCATCGCGTCGGCGCCTGCACCGCTGGGCGAGCCGGGGCGGAAAGCGACGCCGTCCGCGCCGGCGCCGCTCGGCGATGCGCCGGCGGGCGCGGCGGGCGCGGCAGGCGCGGCGCGCGCAGCAGGCGCGGCGGGCGCGGCGCGCGCAGCAGGCGCAACGGGCGCAGCAGGCGCAGTAGGCGCAACGGGCGCGGCGAGCGCGAGCGACGACGGCCCGTCGGACTTCGCCGAGACGGCGGCGGACGAGGCGCCCCTCGAGACCGAAGGCGACGCGCCCATCCTGCCGCCGCGGCGCGGCCAGGTCGGCGCGCGTGCCGCCCTCGTCGTCGCCGGGCTCGCCGCGGCCGCGATCGCCTGGTGGTTCGCGCCCGAGCGAACGCCACCGTTCGAGGCGGCGCCGCCGACGATCGCCGATCGATCCCGGTCCGACCCGGCGACCTCGTTGCCCGCACCCGCGCCGCCGCCGATGACGGAGCCGACCGCTGCGACCACGCCCGCCACCACTGCGATCGGGCCCGCGGCCGCAGCGAGCACGCCGTCGACCGCGATCCCGTCCGCGACCGCAGCGAGCACGCCCGCCACCGCGATCACCGCCGCGACCGCAGCCAGCACGCCCGCGACAGTGATCACGTCCGCAAGCGCGGCGAGCACGCCTGCGACTGCATCGGCGACATCGCCGACCGCCGCCGCCGCGCCACCACTGCCGCCCAGCGAAGGCCTCGACACGCTCGCCACGGCGCTGATGCGCGATCGCATGCCGCGCGTCGCCGACAGCGCCCAGCGCCAGCTCGCGCGCGTGCTGGCGCTCGCCGGCGAGGCGAACGAGTTCCGCCGCCGCGGCGCCGTTCGCGCTGCGGCCCAGTCGGTCCGCGCGTCGGCGTCGGAGCCGGCGCTGACGGCGTCGGTGCGCGAGCAGGACGCGCGCACGCTCAACGACGCCGCGCTGGTCGCCTACGGCCAGAGCAGCAACATCGACGACGCGGTCGCGCTGCAGACGAAGGCGTTCGGCGCCAATCCGCTCGACGCCGAGGTGGTCGGCAACCTCGCCTTCCTGCGCCTGAAGGAGCATCCGCCGCAGGCCGAGGCGGCGCGCCAGCTGGCGCTGCACGCGCTGACCCTGAACGACGCGCGCTTCCCGAGCGGGCGGATCGACGACTGGACGACGTTCGCGATCGCCAGCGCGCTCACCGGCCGCGACGCCGACGCGCGCAACGCCTGGTACGTCTCGATGGCGCTGACGAACGACCTCCAGCACCAGTGCGACGCCGCCGTCCGCGCCGAGGCGACCTACGGCGAGCGGCTGCGCCCTTCGGTGCAGGCGATGCTGCAGCGGGCGCGATCGTCGGCGGCCTACGGGCGCTGCGAGGTCGCCAACGCGCCCGAACCGAGCCGCAAGCCGGCCGCCCGCAAGCCCGCCGCCGGCAAGTCGAGCAAGCGGAGCCGACGCGTCATCCCGTAAAGTGGCGCCTCCCTGTTCTGCTGCCGGAGCCGCCATGACCTCGCACCGTTCGATTCTCGCTTCCTGGGCGCGCGGCCTGGCGCTGTCGGCGCTGGCGCTCGCCTTCGCCCTGCCGCAGCAAGCGGCGGCGCAGGCGAAGAAGGACAGCGTCGTCCTCGGCATGGTGCTCGAGCCGGCGCCCGGGCTCGATCCGACGATGGCGGCGGCGGCGGCGATCGGCGAGGTCGTCCACATGAGCGTCCTCGAAGGCCTGACCAAGATCAACATGGACGGCAAGATCACGCCGCTCCTCGCCGACAGCTGGTCGACCGATCCCGACGGCAAGGTCTACACCTTCAAGCTCAAGAAGGGCGTGAAGTTCCACGACGGCGAGGCGTTCGATGCGAGCGACGTCAAGTTCAGCTTCGAGCGCGCCAAGGCGCCGGGCTCGACCAACAAGGCGAAGAAGGCGGTGTTCGACAACATCAGCCGCATCGACACGCCCGATCCGTACACGGTGATCGTCGTCCTCGACAACGCCGACGGCAATTTCCTGTTCCGGATGGGCGAGAACACGGCGGTGATCCTCGATCCGAAGAGCGCGCCGACGACCGGTACCAGGCCGATCGGCACCGGCCCGTACAAGTTCGACTCGTGGGCCAAGGGCTCGTCGATCACGCTGGTCAAGAACGACCAGTACCGCGACGCGGCGAAGGTCGCGGTGAAGAAGGTGACCTTCCGCTTCATCAACGATTCGGCGGCGCAGGTCGCGGCGCTGCTCGCCGGCGACATCGACGGCATGCCGCGCTTCGGCGCGCTCGAGTCGCTCAAGCAGTTCCAGAGCGATCCGCGCTTCTCGGTCGTCGTCGGCGGCACCGAAGGCAAGACGATCATGACGATCAACAACAAGAAAAAGCCCTTCGATGACGTCCGCGTGCGCCGGGCGCTGGCCGCGGCGATCGACCGCAAGGCGCTGATCGACGGCGCGCAGGAAGGGTTCGGCACGCCGATCGGCAGCCACATGGTGCCGAGCGACGCCGGCTACGTCGACCTCACCGGCGTCAATCCGTACAACCCGGAGAAGGCGAAGGCGCTGCTCAAGGAAGCCGGCGTGACGACGCCGCTCAACGTGACGCTGACGCTGCCGCCGCCGGCGTACGCGAGGAAGGGCGGCGAGATCATCGCCGCGCAGCTCGCCAAGGTCGGCGTCGTCGCCAGGATCGAGAACGTCGAGTGGGCGCAGTGGCTCTCGGGCACCTTCAAGGGCAACTTCGACCTGACCGTGATCAGCCACGTCGAGCCGCTCGACTTCGACCGCTACGCCGACCCGAGCTACTACTACGGCTACGACTCGAAGGCCTACAAGGACCTGCTGGCGACCTACAACACGACTGCCGACCCGAAGACGCGCCTGAAGATCCTCGGCGACATCCAGCGCCAGCTCGCGACCGACAGCGTCAACGCCTACCTGTTCCAGCTGCCGCAGTTCGCCGTCGCCAACAAGCGGCTGAAGGGCCTCTGGAGCAGCTCGCCGATCTTCGCCAACGACCTCGGCGCGCTGAGCTGGCAGTAGCGCGCGCCGAGTCATCCGAGCGCAGCGAAGGATCTCGATGGCGACGACGTTGAGATCCTTCGCTTCGTTCAGGATGACAGGCTGCAACGCATGACCGCACTGCACGACCTCTCGGCGACCGAGCTCGTCGCCCGCTACCGCGAGCGCTCGCTCTCGCCGGTCGAGGTGACGCGCGCCGTGCTCGACCGCATCGCCGCCTGGGAGCCGCACCTGCACGCGACGTACGCGCTCGACGGCGACGCCGCGCTCGCGTCGGCGCGGGTCTCGGAGGCGCGGTGGCTGCGCCATGTCAGCGCCGGCGAGAACGTCGGCGCGCTCGAAGGCGTGCCGGCGATGATCAAGGAGAACATCGCCACGACCGGAACGCCGGTGCCGCTCGGCAGCGCGGCGACCGAGCTGGTGCCGGCGCAGCGCGATGCGCCGCCGGCGGCGCGCCTGCGCGAAGCCGGCGCGGTCGTTCTCGGCAAGACGACGATGCCGGACTACGGCATGTTGTCATCCGGCCTGTCGAGCTTCCACGGCCTGACGAAGAACCCGTGGGACCTGGGCAAGAACCCGGGCGGCAGCAGCTCGGGCGCGGCCGCGGCCGTCGCCGCCGGCTACGGGCCGGTCCACCTCGGCACCGACATCGGCGGCTCGGTGCGCTTGCCGGCCGCCTGGTGCGGCGTCTTCACGTTGAAGCCGAGCCTCGGCCGCATTCCGATCGATCCGCCGTACGCCGGCCGCGTCGCCGGGCCGATGACGCGCACCGTCGCCGACGCCGCGCTGATGATGGGCGTGCTGGCGCAGCCCGACGACCGCGACACGATGAGCCTGCCGGCGCAGTCGATCGACTGGCAGCGCCTCGAGCGCGACGTCGCCGGCCTGCGCATCGGGTTGATGACGGACGCCGGCGTCGGCCTGCCCGTCGACGCCGAAGTCGGCGCTGCCGTCGAGGCCGCGGCGAAGCAGTTCGAGGCCGCGGGCGCGCGCGTCGAGCGCATCGCGCCGTTCATGACGCGGGCGATGCTCGACGGTATGGACGACTTCTGGCGCATGCGCGCCTGGCTCGACATGTCGGCGCTGCGAGAGGAGCGACGGGCGCGCGTGCTGCCTTTCATCACCGCCTGGGCGCGCCGCGGCCAGGGCCTCTCGGGCGAGCGCGTCTTTCGCGGCTACGGTCAGATGGCGGCGATGCGCGAAGCCGCCGTCGCCGCCTGCCGGCCGTACG
>DASYKC010000233.1:0-9195 GCA_035995885.1 Caldimonas sp.
CAGAGCCCGAACAGGGCCAGGACGAAGGGAGAAAGGAGGACTTCGGCGAAGGGCATCGGCGCCCTACACGACCTGGCCCAGCTTGAAGATCGGCAGGTACATCGAGACGACGATGCCGCCGATGAGGGTGCCGAGGATGACGATGATGAAGGGCTCCATCAGGCTCGACAGACCCTTGACGGCTTCGTCGACCTCGTCCTCGTAGAACTCCGCGGCCTTGGCAAGCATCGCGTCGAGCGAGCCCGATTCCTCGCCGATCGCGCACATCTGCAGCACCATGACCGGGAAGACGCCGGTCGCCTGCATCGAGGTCGTGAGCGCTGAGCCGGTGGAGACGTCCTTCTGGATCTTTTCCGTCGCTTCGGCGAAGACGGCGTTGCCGGAGGCGCCGCCGACCGAGTCGAGCGCTTCGACGAGCGGCACGCCGGCGGCGAACATGGTCGAGAGGGTTCGCGTCCAGCGCGCGATCGACGACTTGTTGACGAGCTCACCGAAGACCGGGACGCGCAGCAGCAGCCGATCCATGTACTTCTGCATCTTGATCGAGCGCCGCCACGACTGCAGGAAGAAGTAGATGCCGCCGCCGAGGATGCCGAAGATGAGGTACCAGTACGAGGTGAAGAACTTCGACAGCGCGATGACGACCAGCGTCGGCGCCGGCAGGTCGGCGCCGAAGGACTTGAACACGTCCTCGAACGCCGGGATGACGAAGATCATGATGACCGTCAGGACGACGAACGCGACCACCAGCACGGCGACCGGATAGATCAGCGCCGACTTGATCTTGTTCTTGATCGCCATCGTCTTTTCCTGGTAGACGGCGAGACGATCGAGCAGGGTTTCCAGAATACCGCCCGCCTCGCCGGCCTCGACCAGGTTGCAGTACAGGGCGTCGAAGTAGAGCGGGTGCTTGCGGAACGCGGCCGAGAGGCTGGTGCCGGTCTCGACGTCGGAGCGGATGTCGGTGAGCAGCCGCGTCATCTTCGGGTTCGTGCTGCCGCGGGCGACGATGTCGAACGACTGGATCAGCGGCACGCCGGCGCGCATCATGGTCGAGAGCTGGCGCGTGAAGACGGCGATGTCCTTCTGCTTGATGGACTTGCCGCCGCTCATGCGGCGCTTCTTCACCTTGTTGACCATCACGCCCTGGCGGCGCAGGCTCGCGCTCACCATGGCCTCGCCGCCGGCGCGCATCTCGCCGCGGACCGGCTTGCCGTTCTTGTCCTTGCCTTCCCACTCGAAGACGATGTCCTTGATTCGACCTTTTGCAGCTACTGCCGTTGCCATACGTCTTCGAGGACCGAACCCCGCCTTTCGCTTCTCGTTTTGCTACTCGTTCGTGACCGAGATCAGTTCTTCGAGTGTCGTCATGCCGGCACGGACCTTGAGCAGCCCCGACTGGCGCAGGTCGCGGACGCCTTCGCGCTGGGCCTGCTCAGCGATATCCAGCGAGCTGCCCGATCCGAGGATGATCTTCTGGATTTCTTCGGTGATCGGCATGACCTGGTAAATACCAACGCGGCCCTTGTAACCGTTGTTGCACATTGAACAGCCGACGGCACGGAAAGGCTTCCAGTTGCCGTCGAGGTCCTCCGGCTTGAAGCCGGCCTTGAGCATCGCCTCGCGAGGATAGTCGGCCGGCGCCTTGCAGTTCTCGCACAGCTTTCGCGCCAGCCGCTGCGCCGTGATCAGCAGCACGCTCGCGGCGATGTTGAAGGCGGCGACGCCCATGTTCGAGAGCCGCGTCAGCGTCGTCGGCGCATCGTTGGTGTGGAGCGTCGACATCACCATGTGGCCGGTCTGCGCCGCCTTGAGCGCGATGTCGGCGGTTTCCAGGTCGCGGATCTCGCCGACCATGATGATGTCGGGATCCTGGCGCAGGAACGACTTGAGGGCGACCGCGAAGTTGAGGCCGGCGCGGTCGTTGACGTTGACCTGGTTGACGCCGGGCAGGTTGATTTCCGCCGGGTCCTCGACCGTGGCGATGTTGACGCCGGGCTGGTTGAGGATGTTGAGGCAGGTGTAGAGCGAGACGGTCTTGCCGCTGCCGGTCGGGCCAGTGACGAGGACCATGCCGTAGGGCCGCTGGATCGCCTTCAGCAGGCGGTCCTTCTCGATCTTCTCGTAGCCGAGCGCCTCGATGCCGACCTTGGCGCTCGACGGGTCGAGGATCCGGATCACGATCTTCTCGCCGAAGAGCGTCGGCAAGGTGCTGACCCGGAAGTCGATCGCCTTGTTGCCGAACTTCAGCTTCATCCGGCCGTCCTGCGGCACGCGCTTCTCGGCGATGTCGAGGCGGGAGATGACCTTGATGCGCGCCGACAGCTTGTCCTTGATGGCGAGCGGCGGCTGCGTGATCTCGCGCAGCTCGCCGTCGACGCGGAAGCGGACGCGGTAGTGGTACTCGTACGGTTCGAAGTGCAGGTCGGAGGCGCGCAGGTTGATCGCGTCGATCAGCATCTTCTGCAGGAAGCGGACGACCGGCGCGTCCTCGACGTCGCTCTGCTCCTGCGCGTCGGCGGGCTGGCTGGTGACGTCGTCGGTGACGTCGAACTCGAAGTCGCCCGAGGCGAGCGACTCCATCGCCTCGTTCGTGCTGGTGCCGCTCGTCTCGAGCAGCTTGGCGAGCTTGTCGTGCTCGACGATGACCCATTCGGGCGAGAGCTGGGTCGCGAACTTGATCCGCTCGGCCGCCTCCTGGTCGGTGGGATCGGCGCCGCCGATGAAGAGGCGGTTGCCGCGCTTGCCGAGGACGACGACCTGGTACTGCGACGCGAGCTTGGGCTCGATGACGTTGCGCGGCAGCTTGGTCGCGTCGATCGCCGTCAGGTCGAGCAGCGGCAGGGCGAGCGCGGTCGACAGCGTGTGCGCGAGGTCGGCCGACGACACCGAGCCGGCGGCGATGACCGAGGCGACGAAGCTCGTGCGCTTGTCGCGTGAAGAACGGACCAGCTCTTCGGCGGTCTTCGGGTTCAGCTTGCCGGCGTGGACCAGCACCCGGGCAACGCCGGAGAGCGCGGAGTGCGGTGCGTCGGCAAGGGTATCCAACGTGGAAATGCCCGATCAATGATGCGAAAAGCGAATGATCATCGCCGATTCACCTGGGGCTGTAAACGCCGCGACCAGAGGGCTGCGGCAACAATTCACGCGGCGTCGCCCAGGGGGCGGCGGCAGTGTTGCCGGGAGGTCGGGGAGGGGTTGGTCGGGGTGAGAGGATTCGAACCTCCGGCCTCTACGTCCCGAACGTAGCGCTCTACCAGGCTAAGCTACACCCCGCTTTCGTCCGCCGCACCGGCCGACTCGTCAGCGACTGCACGCAGAGCAGCGAAGACTGGGTCAGGACGAGCGATCGACGGATCGAACCGACAAGTCTAGCAGAGCGTCGCGGTACGGCGTCCTCGGCAGCACGTCGAGCGCGACACGTGCCTTGTCGGCCTCGGCCCGCGCCGCATCGCGCGTCGCATCGATCGCCCCGGTCGCGCGAACGATGGCGACGATCTCGGCCAGACGCGCCACTTCGCCGTGCTCGATCGCGTGGCGAACGAGCGCTCGCTCGTCGGCGGTGCCGCGCTCCATCGCGATCAGCAGGGGCAGCGTCGGCTTGCCCTCGCGCAAGTCGTTGCCGACGTTTTTGCCGAGCTGCTCGGTCGCGCCTTCGTAGTCGAGCAGGTCGTCGACGAGCTGGAAGGCGGTGCCGAGCGAGCGCCCGTAGGCGGCGCACGCTTCTTCGGTCGCACTGTCGGCCTCGGCGAGGACGGCGCCCAGGCGCGCGCTGGCTTCGAACAACTTGGCGGTCTTGAAGCGGATGACGCGCAGGTAGTCGTCGACGGCGACGTCGGGGTCGTGCATGTTCATGAGCTGCAGCACTTCGCCCTCGGCGATCACGTTGGTCGCGTCGGCAAGCACTTCGAGGACGCGCATGCGGTTCACCGAGACCATCATCTGGAAGGCGCGCGAGTAGACGAAATCGCCGACGAGGACGCTCGCGGCGTTGCCGAACATCGCGTTGGCGGTGCTGCGACCGCGGCGCAGGCCCGACTCGTCGACGACGTCGTCGTGGAGGAGCGTCGCGGTATGGATGAACTCGACCGTCGCGGCGAGCTCGAAGCGCTCGCGACCGACGAAGCCGAGCGCGCCGGAGAAGAGGAGGACGAGGAGCGGCCGGATTCGCTTGCCGCCGGCGCTGATGATGTAGTTCGCAATCTGGTCGATCAGCGCGACCTTGGAAGCGAGCCGGTGCTGGATGACGGCGTCGACCTGGCGCATCTCCTCGGCCATCGGCGCGCTCGTGGCGGCGGCAAGGGAAGGCGTGGGGGAGAGGTCGGTCTGCGTCGGTGGCACGACAGGGCGCGTCAAGCGATCGGATTATAGAAAGCGCGAGCCGGCGCGGCGGCAGGGCGCGAGCGCTTGCCTGTCGTTCGCCGGGCTGGCGACGGGTGGCCGGAACGCCGCCCGTGGTATAGTCGCAGGCTTTTCCGGGCCGCCCTGTCTTTCACAGCAGGCAGCGCCCGATACCAGGCCAAGGCCCTGGCGGCGCCTCCTTCCGGGAGGCGTTCAAACGAAGGATTTCAGATGTACGCGGTCATCAAAACCGGCGGCAAGCAATACCGGGTCGCCACCGGTGAAACGATCAAGGTCGAGCGCCTCAGCGCCGACGTCGGCCAGGACGTGACGCTCGACCAGGTCGTCGCCGTCGGCAGCGGCGCCGACCTCGTCCTCGGCGCCCCGCTCGTCGCCGGCGCCAGCGTCGTCGCCAACGTCGTCTCGCACGGCCGCCACCCGAAGGTCCGCATCTTCAAGATGCACAAGCGCAAGCACTACCAGAAGCGCCAGGGCCATCGCCAGTCGTTCACCGAAATCCGCATCAGCGCGGTCAACGCGGCCTGACCAGGGCGCGCGTCCAGGGAGTTTTCAAATGGCACAGAAAAAGGGCGGCGGCTCGACGCGCAACGGCCGCGATTCGCAGCCGAAGATGCTCGGCGTCAAGGTGTTCGGCGGCCAGGTCGTTCCGGCCGGCTCGATCATCGTGCGCCAGCGCGGCACCAAGTTCCACGCCGGTCCCAACGTCGGCATCGGCCGCGACCACACGCTGTTCGCGCTCGTCGACGGCGAGGTGAGCTACGCGATCAAGGGCCCGCGCAACCGCCAGACCGTGGCCGTCAAGAGCAGCTGACCCAGCCGCTCGCGCCGAGCTCAAAAAGCCCCGCGCGCCGGGGCTTTTTGCTGTCCGCGACGCGGCCTCGATGCTGCTGCTCTACGCTCGCTCCGCGGGCAACGCTGAACTACCATGAGCATTCCCCATTTTCCGAGCGAGGCTCGCATGAGCTGGAGCGGCATCATCCTCGTCATCGTCGGCGTCGTCCTGCTGGCGAACAATTTCGAACTGCTGCCGCTCGGCTGGCTGCGCCAATGGTGGCCGGCGCTGCTGATCGCCGTCGGCGTGATGTCGATCGTCCGGCCGCAGCGCGGCCGGCGTCGCTCGAGCGACGCCGACGCCATCGATCGCCCCCGCCGCGACGTCGACCCGCTGCCGTGAGATTCGTCGACGAAGCGACCATCGACGTCGTCGCCGGCGACGGCGGCAACGGCTGCATGAGCTTTCGGCGCGAGAAGTTCATTCCCTTCGGCGGCCCGAACGGCGGCGACGGCGGCCGCGGCGGCAGCGTCTGGGCGGTCGCCGACCGCAACCTCAACACGCTGATCGACTTCCGCTACGCGCGCCGGCACGAGGCGCGCCACGGCGAAAACGGCCGCGGCTCGGACCAGTACGGCGCGGCCGCCGCCGACATCGTCATGCGCATGCCGGTCGGCACGATCATCAGCGACGCCGAGACCGGCGAGAGGATCGCCGAGCTGCTCGAGCCGGACGAGAAGGTGCTGATCGTCAAGGGCGGCGACGGCGGCTTCGGCAACCTGCACTTCAAGACCAGCACCAACCGGGCGCCGCGCCAGAAGACGCCGGGCTGGCCGGGCGAGCACAAGAAGCTGAAGCTCGAGCTGCGCGTTCTCGCCGACGTCGGCCTGCTCGGCATGCCGAACGCCGGCAAGTCGACGCTGATCGCCGCGATCTCGAACGCGCGGCCGAAGATCGCCGACTATCCGTTCACGACCCTGCACCCGAACCTTGGCGTCGTCCGCGTCGCGCCCGAGCAGAGCTTCGTCGTCGCCGACATCCCCGGCCTGATCGAAGGCGCCGCCGAAGGCGCCGGCCTCGGCCACCAGTTCCTGCGCCACCTGCAGCGAACGCGCCTGCTCCTGCACCTCGTCGACTTCGCGCCGTTCGACGACGCCGATCCGGTCGAGCAGGTGCGAGCGATCGTCGCCGAGCTCGAGAAGTACGACCCCGAGCTCGCCGCCAAGCCGCGCTGGATCGTCCTCAACAAGCTCGACATGGTGCCCGCCGACGAGCGCGCCGAGCGGCTCAAGTCGTTCACGAAACGGCTGCGCTGGAAGGGGCCGATCTTCTCGATCTCGGCGCTGACGCGCGAGGGCTGCGAAAGCCTCGTCCGCGCCGTCTACGACCACGTCGCCGCCCAGGTCCGGCCCGCCGCGGAAGAGCGCGACCCGCGCTTCGACCCGGTCGACGCCGACGGCTCGAGATGAGCGAGGCCCTGCGCGGCGCGCGCCGGATCGTCGTCAAGGTCGGCTCGAGCCTCGTCACCAACGAAGGCCGTGGCGTCGACCCGGACGCGGTCGGTGACTGGTGCCGGCAGATGGCGGCGCTCGTCCGCGACGGACGCGAGCTCGTCATGGTCTCGAGCGGCGCGATCGTCGAAGGCATGAAGCGGCTCGGCTGGCCGGCGCGGCCGCGCGGCGTGCACGAGCTGCAGGCCGCGGCTGCGGTCGGCCAGATGGGCCTGGCGCAGGCCTACGAGTCGGCGCTGCGCGCCCACGGCATCGGCAGCGCCCAGGTGCTCCTCACCCATGCCGACCTCGTCGATCGCGAGCGCTACCTGAACGCGCGCTCGACACTGGTCACGCTGCTCGGCCTCGGCGTCGTGCCGGTAATCAACGAGAACGACACCGTCGTCAACGACGAGATCAAGTTCGGCGACAACGACACCCTTGGCGCGCTCGTCACCAACCTGCTCGATGCCGACGCCCTGATCATCCTCACCGACCAGGCCGGCCTGTTCTCCGCCGATCCGCGCCGCGATCCGGCGGCGCGGCTGATCGAGAGCGGCTCTGCCGGCGACCCGGCGCTCGAGCTGATGGCCGGCGGCGCCGGCTCGGCGATCGGCCGCGGCGGCATGCTGACCAAGGTGCTCGCCGCCAAGCGCGCCGCACGCAGCGGCGCGAGCACGGTGATCGCCTCGGGCCGCGAGCGCGACGTCCTCCTTCGCCTCGCCGCCGGCGAGAGCATCGGCACGGCGCTCGTCGCGACGACGGCGAAGGTCGCCGCGCGCAAGCAATGGATGAGCGATCACCTGCAGCTGCGCGGCGCGGTCGTCGTCGACGACGGTGCGGCCGCGAAGCTGCGCGACGGCGGCAAGAGCCTGCTGCCGATCGGCGTGGTCAGCGTCGAGGGCGACTTCCATCGCGGCGACGTCATCGCCGTGCGCCGCGCGAACGGTGCCGAGATCGGCCGGGGCCTCAGCAACTACGGCAGCGCCGAGGCGCGCCTGATCGCGAGAAAGCCCTCATCGGAGATCGGTCGGCTGCTCGGCTTCACCGGCGAGCCCGAGCTGATCCACCGCGACAACCTCGTCCTGACTTAAGCCGCGCGGGCTCAGGCCATCGGCTCCTTCGGCTGCGCGTGCGCGAGCGGCGCGGGCGCCGTCGGCGTGCCCTCGATCGGCGTCGTCGCCAGCGAAGCGCGCTCCACCGACTCCGCGGGCAGGGCGTCGCTGCGCCGGTAGTGATCGGCCGCGTCCTCGCGGTGGTGCGGCCTGAGACCGGAGCGCAGATAGCGGTTGTGCTGCGTGCCGCGCGGCAGGAAGCGCGCGAGCTCGGTGAGCGCCATCTGGTAGACGTCGCGCTTGAACTCGATCACCAGGTCGAGCGGGATCCAGTACTCGTTCCAGCGCCAGGCATCGAACTCGGGATGGTCGGTGGCACGCAGGTTCATGTCGCTGTCGCGGCCCGTGAGCTGCAGCAGGAACCAGATCTGCTTCTGGCCGCGGTAGTGGCCGCGCGCGTCGCGCCGGATGAAGTGCGTCGGCACCTCGTAGCGCAGCCAGTCGCGCGTTCGCGCGACGATGCGGACATGGTCCGGGTTGAGCCCCACTTCCTCGTGGAGCTCGCGGAACATCGCCTGCTCGGGCGTCTCGCCGTAATTGATGCCCCCTTGCGGGAACTGCCAGGAGTGGGTCCGTATCCGTTTGCCCCAGAACACCTGGTTCTTCGGGTTGAGCAGGACGATGCCGACGTTGGGTCTGAACCCATCACGGTCGAGCATAATCAACCTCGATTCTTGCGTTGACCGATTATTGCACCGGCATGACGCGTTTCAAACCCTCGCACGCCTTGCCGATCGACGCCCGCCGTCTTCGCGGTGCCTCGCGAGCGCACCCAGCGCCAACGTCACGCCGATGAGAGCCAGCCAGTTCTTCGTCTCCACCCTCAAGGAAGCCCCTGCCGACGCCGAGGTCGTGAGCCATCAGCTCATGCTTCGCGCCGGCTTCATCAAGCGCCTTTCCGCCGGCATCTACACGTACATGCCGATGGGTCTGCGCGTCATCAGGAAGATCGAGAAGATCGTGCGCGAGGAGATGAACCGCGCCGGCGCCGTCGAGCTGCTGATGCCGGTCGTGCAGCCGGCCGAGCTCTGGCAGGAGTCGGGGCGCTTCCAGAAATACGGCGCCGAGCTGATGCGCGTCAAGGATCGCCACGATCGCGACTTCGTGATCCAGCCGACGAGCGAAGAGGTCATCACCGACATCGCGCGCCAGGAGCTGCGCAGCTACCGCTCGCTGCCGCGGAACTTCTATCACATCCAGACCAAGTTCCGCGACGAGCGCCGGCCGCGCTTCGGCGTGATGCGAGGCCGCGAGTTCACGATGAAGGACGCGTATTCGTTCGACCGCGACCTTGATGCCGCACGCAAAAGCTACGAGGCGATGTACGCGGCGTACGTGCGCATCTTCGAGCGGATGGGTCTGCGCTTCCGCGCCGTCGCGGCCGACACGGGTGCGATCGGCGGGGACCTGTCGCATGAGTTCCAGGTCATCGCCGACACTGGCGAGGACGCGCTCG
>DASYKC010000234.1:0-31116 GCA_035995885.1 Caldimonas sp.
GCTCTCGCGGGCAATGAAGGTCTTCACGATGCGGTCTTCGAGCGAATGGAAACTGATGACCACCAGGCGCCCGCCCGGCACCAGCAGCTGCAGCGCGGCCTTCAGACCTTGTTCGAGCTCCTCAAGCTCGGCGTTGACGAAAATCCGAAGAGCTTGAAATGTGCGCGTTGCAGGATCCTGGCCCGGTTCTCGGGTCTTGACCGCACGAGCCACGACGTCGGAAAGCTCCCGCGTGGTTCGAACAGGGTGCCCGCTCTCGCGCCGAGCAACAAGCGCCTTTGCAACCTGTATAGCAAACCGTTCTTCCCCATAGTCACGTATCACCTCCGCAATGTGGCGCTCGTCGGCGCGGGCCAGGAATTCCGCCGCGCTCTCGCCGCGCGTCGTGTCCATCCGCATGTCGAGCGGGCCGTCGAAGCGGAAGGAGAAGCCGCGCTCGGGGTCGTCGATCTGCGGCGAGGAGACGCCGAGGTCGAGGAGGACGCCGCTCACCTGGGCGATGCCGCGCGCCGCGAGCGTCGCCGCCATCGCCGAGAACGCCGTGTGCTCGATCGTGAAGCGCGAATCGGCGGCGAGCGACTCGTCGCTCGCGGCGCTCGCCACCGCCGCCGGGTCGCGGTCGAGCGCGATCAGCCGGCCTTGCGGCGACAGGCGCTCGAGGATCGCGCGCGCGTGGCCGCCGCGACCGAACGTGCCGTCGACGTAGATGCCGTCGGCATCCGTGACGAGCGCGGCGACCGCTTCGGGCAGGAGAACGCTCAGATGCTGCAAGGCGCAGGCCGAGGTCAGAAGCTGAAGTTCTTGAGCGAATCCGGCATCGGCGACTGCATCACCTCGGCCTCGTGGGCGGCGTGGCGCTGCGCGTCCCAGAGCTCGAAGTGGCTGCCCATGCCGAGCAGCATCACGTCGCGTGCGAGGCCGGCCGCGGCGCGGAGCTCGGGGGCGATGAGGACGCGCGACGACGCGTCGATGTCGACGTCCATGGCATTGCCGAGAAAGACCCGCTTCCAGCCGCTCGAATCCATCGGCAAGGCGGCGACCCGGTCGCGAAATTGCTCCCACGCCGGACGCGGGAAGATGAGGAGCGAGCCTTCCGGATGCTTGGTGACGGTGAGCTGGTTCACGCCCATCGCGGCGAGCAGCTCGCGGTGGCGCGCCGGCATCGCGATCCGGCCCTTGCCGTCCAGCGTCAGTGCCGCAGGGCCTTGAAACACAACGTTCGCCACAAAACCCCACCAAAGTGCACTTTGCGCCACTGTAGCCCAAGGGCCTGGGAGGGTCAATTCATCGGCGATACAAAAATCAATGGAATCAACAACTTACTCGCGACTCTTAAGCGCCGCTGAGGTTCTGAAAAACGCGTTCAAAAATAAGGACTTGCAGCGCACAGTGAAAGGCAGCGGTGAGGAGTCCGCCTCTTTCGCGTGCATTTTGCGTCCGCAGACAGCGTTGGCGCAGTCCCGGCACTAGATCACGAACCCGCCTGCATCTTCACGGACTGCGGCCCGGCCGAACTCGGCGGCGAGCGTGCGGGCAGCCCGGCCGAGGACTGCCGTATCGAGGCCGACCGCGACGAACAGGGCGCCCACCGCGAGATAGCCGCGCGCGAGCGCCGGGTCGGTGGCGAGGATGCCGGGCGCCTTGCCAGCGGCGACCACCGCGGCGATCCCGTCGTCGAGCGCCTTCCTCACCTCGGGGTGCTGCGGCCGGCCGAGATGGCCCATCGACGCCGACAGATCGGCCGGCCCGAAGAACACGCCGTCGACACCTTCGACCGCGGCGATCGCGTCGACATTGGCGAGCCCTGTGGTCGACTCGACCTGGACGAGGACGCAGATCTCTTCGTCGGCGTGCTCGACGTAGCCGTCGACGCCGCTCCAGCGCGACGCCCGCGCGAGCGCGCTGCCGAGGCCGCGCACGCCGCGCGGCGCGTAGCGCGTCGCGGCGACGATCTGCGCCGCCTGCGCAGCCGTCTCGACCATCGGCACCAGCAGCGTCAACGCGCCGACATCCAGGTACTGCTTGATCAGCGCCGTGTCGCCGTCGACGGGGCGAACGACCGGACTGACCGGATACGCGGCGAGCGCCTGCAGCTGCGCGAGCGCGCTGCGCACGTCGTTCGGCGCGTGCTCGCCGTCGATCAGCAGCCAGTCGAATCCCGTCGTCGCGAGCAGCTCGGCGACGTAAGGATCGGCGAGGCCGACCCAGAGGCCGATCTGCGCTTCGCGCCGCTTCAGCGCGGCCTTGAAGGAATTGACGGGAAGCTTCATCGAGGTCTCCGGGCGGTCACGCGAAAGCGAAGTCGATCGTGCCGAACCGGCCGTGGTGACGCGGAATGCGAAGCGGTCGCGCCGGCTCAGCCGAGCGGCGAGACGCCGATCAGCCAGCGGTGAGCCCGGAAGACGAAGACGACGTAGACGACGAGGCCGACGACGATCGCGATCGCGTCGTTGTAGGGACGCGGCGGCGCCGCGCGCACCTCGTGCGCTTCCACGGCAGGGCGGCGCTTCACGGCGATGCGGTCGGCGACGGCCCAGGCGAGAAAGGCGCCGAACAGCAGCACGTCGGCGAGCGTGCCGTTGGCGAGCAGGTGGGCGAGCGCCCAGAGCTTGATCGCCAGCAGCATCGGATGCTTCGTCGCGCTGCGGATCCGCCCCGGCAGGTAGGCGGCGAAGAGGAGCGGAAAGACCGGCAGCATGACGACGAGAGCGAGGTGGCGCAGCGCCGCCGGCGGCGTGTAGAGGACGACCGGTTCGCGCCGTGCCATGCCGTAGCCGACGATGAGAAGGGCCAAGCCAACGCCGGCGACGATCGAATAGAGGCCCTTCCAGCGCGCCTCGCCGAGCCGCGCCAGCATCGCCGTGCGCCAGCCGGGGGCGACGATCGAGATGCAGTGAACGCCCAGAAAGACGACCAGACCGAGGACGAAAACAAGCATGCGGGATTGTGGCGCGGATCGCCGCGGCGCCAACCGCACGCCGCTCGCCTCGCGCTCAGGGCTGGACAGCGGCGACGGGCACGGCGAACCGCATGTGCGGCTTGACCCACAGCCACGAGATCACGCCGATGCTGAGCATGCCGAGCGACGTCGCCGCCAGCGCCGGCGCCGAGTGCATGACGAGCGGCGCGACCAGGCCGGCGACCAGGCCGTTGGCGGTGCTGCCGACGAAGGCCTGCAGCGACGACGCCATGCCGCGCCGCTCGGGGACGAGGTCGAGCACCATCAGCGTCACGACCGGGACCATCATCGCCCAGCCGAACGCGTAGAGCGCGATCGGCACCAGCGCCCACCAGGCGTTCGGGACGAAGAGCAGGTTGAGGACGAGGTTGATCGCGCCGACCACGGCCATGATCAAGAAGCCCCAGCGGATCTGCCGCGTCGCCTTGACGCGGCCGGCCATCCGGCCGGAGAGAAAAGCGCCGGCCATGATGCCGGCGATGGTGAGGACGAAGAACCAGAAGAACTGGCCCGGGCCGAGGCCGAGGATGTCGCCGAGGAAGACCGGCGTCGACAGTACGTAGAGGAACATGCCGTTGAACGGAATGCCGCTCGCCAGGGCGAGCATGAGGAAGCGCGGATTGCTCGCCAGGCTCCAGTAGCCGCCCAAGAGATTGCCGACGCTGAACGGCTGCTTGTGCGAGTCGTGCAGCGTTTCCGGCAACAGCCTCCAGTTGAGCGCGAACAGGACGACGCCGACGCCGGTCAGCAGCCAGAAGATCGAATGCCAGCCGGCGTGGATGAAGAGAAAGCCGCCGACCATCGGCGCGACCGCCGGCGCGACGCCGAAGTAGATCGTCACCTGCGACATCACGCGTTGCGCGTCGGCGGGCGGGAACATGTCGCGGATGACGGCGCGCGAGACGACGATGCCGGCGCCGGCCGACATCCCCTGCAGGGCACGGAAGAAGACGAGCTGGCCGATGTGCTGCGCGAGCGCGCAGCCGATCGAGGCGAGCGTGAAGACGGCGAGGCCGGCGAGCACCACTGGACGCCGGCCGAAGCTGTCCGAAAGCGCGCCATGGAAGAGATTCATGATCGCGAAGCCGAACAGGTACGCCGAGAGCGTCTGCTGCATCTCGACCGGCGAGGCGCCGAGCGCCCGGGCAATGCCGGTGAACGCCGGCAGGTAGGTGTCGATCGAGAACGGGCCGAGCATGCCGAGGCAGGCGAGCAGGATCGCCAGCGCCCAGCTCGGGGCTTGCCAGAGGGTGCGTGCGTCGGGATTCATCGGCCGGTCAGTGTAGGCAGGGCGGCGACGCCGGCCTGTCGGACAAAAAGAGTGAAGCGAGCCGATAGGCCGGATTCTGTGCGGGCACGCGGTCTTGCGACCGCGGTCCCGTGGCCGCCATTCCTCTGGGCCGGGCATCGCTGCCCGGCTCGGTGCTACCTACCCGCCGGCTCGTGCGGAGCCACACTTCCAGGCAGGCGCCGAAGCGCCCGCCCACGCCGGCCTATTTGGTATTGCTGCGCGTAGAGATTGCCCGTTTCACCCGATGCGCCCGCCTCGCGGCGAAAGCACCGACTCGTCTCTGTTGCTCTGATCCTCACCTCGCGGTGGACAGCCGTTAGCTGCTACGCCGCCCTGTGCAGTCCGGACCTTCCTCGCGTGCCGTTCGAAAACGGCACCCGCGGCGGCCTGGCTCGCTTCACCCGCGAATTATCAGCGCCGCGCCGCAGCCACGCCGGGACGGGCCGGCAGCAGGAATCGACAGGTTCGGATTCCCGGCATGGCTAGAATGCCGCCCTGCGGGGCCATGAGCACCGCTCGCGCGCGTCAACCGATCCGCCGTTGTCGCGTTTTCATGTCTGGTCTCGCTCTCGAATGCCCTGCACGCCGGAGCGGCGACTCATGAAATGCCCCTTCCTTTCAGCAACGATCAGGAGTTACCCGATGAAGACCAAACTCGCTCTGGGCGCAGTCGCCGCGGCCATCGCCGTGTTCTCGCAAGGCGCTTTCGCGCAAGCTTCGTCGCCGACCCGCGCCGACGTCAAGGCTGAAGCCAAGAAGGGCTCCCTGGCCCCGGCCGGCGAAGGCCCGGGAACCAACCCCGAGAAGTCGCAGCCGTCGACGATGTCGGACAAGAGCCGTGCCGACCGCAAGGCGACGACCAAGGCCGACCGTGCCGCCGGCACCCTCAAGCCCGCCGGCGAAGCCGCCGACATGAAGGACGGCGCGCCCACCAAGGGCTCGAACACCGATCGCGCGACGCGCAAGGCCGACACGAAGGCCGCCGTCAAGGCGCGCGCGACCCAGCCGGCCGGCGAAGCGCCGCAGCCGTCGGCCGAAGCGCCGAAGAAGTAAGAGCTCCTCACCGCGCTGCTCGCAGCGCACGACGGCAAGAAAAGGCGACTCCGCGGAGTCGCCTTTTTCTTTGTTCCTGCGATTCTTCGCTCAGGGCTTGGCGCGGGCCTGGCGGATGTCGCGGACCGAAACCTCCGACGTTCCTTCCTTGTCGAGCTGGAACAGGTCGGTCGCCTTGAGCAGCTTGGTGAGGGTCGCGTAGCCGTAGTTGCGCGAATCGAACGACGCCTGGTTGCCGATCTGCTGGCCGACCGCGCCGACCCGCGCCCAGCCGTTCTCGCCCGCCGCCGCCTCGACGGCGTTGCGCAGCAGGTCGACGAGCTTGGCGTCGCGCTTCAGCTTGGCGGCGGGAACGCGCAGCGGCGTCGCCGCGGCGTCGTCGCGGGCGGGCTCGCCGGTGTCGATGTCGACGGCGGCACCGCCGGACGCCGCCATCGCCAGCTTGTCGAGATAGAGGAAGCGCGAGCAGGCGTTGACGAACGGCTCGGGCGTCTTCTGGCCGCCGAAGCCGTACACCGCGGCGCCCTTGGCGCGCAGGTACATGACAAGGGGCGTGAAATCGGCGTCCGACGAGACGATGCCGAACGCCTCGGGACGATCGGAATAGAGCAGGTCGAGGGCGTCGATGACCATCGCCATGTCGCTCGCGTTCTTGCCCTTCGAGTAGTCGAACTGCTGCATCGGCCGGATCGCGTGCTCGTGCAGCAGCTCCTCCCAGCCGCGCAGCTCCTGCTTCTTCCAGTTGCCGTAGGCGCGCCGGATGCTCGTCTCGCCGAAGGTCGAGAGCTCGTTGAGGATGACGCCGATCTTGGCCGACGGCGAGTTGTCGGCGTCGATCAGGAGGGCGATTCGCGGCATCTTGTCGATCATGAAGTCCGATCGGAGGAGGTCAGGCGGCAAGGCGCCAGGTGAGGGTCTCGCCGGCGCGGAGCGGTTTCAGCTCGGCGTCGCCGAAGGGCAGCGCGTCGGGCAGGGTCCAGGCGAGCCTGGTCAGCGTGACCGTCGACGGGTTCGGCGCCAGGCCGTAGAACTTCGGCCCGGCGCGGCTCGCGAAATGCTCGAGGCGGTCGAGCGCGCCGGCCGCCTCGAACGCTTCGGCATACAGCTCGAGCGCGCTGAACGCGGTGTAGCAGCCGGCGCAGCCGCTCGCGTGCTCCTTCAGCAGCGCAGGATGCGGTGCGCTGTCGGTGCCGAGGAAGAAGCGATCGCTGCCCGACGTCGCCGCGGCGACGAGGGCACGCCGATGCTCCTCGCGCTTCAGCACCGGCAGGCAGTAGTAGTGCGGCCGGATGCCGCCGCTGAAGAGCGCATTGCGGTTGTAGAGGAGGTGGTGCGCGGTGATCGTCCCCGCCGTCGTCGGCCCGGCCTCGGCGACGTACTGCGCGCCCTCCTTCGTCGTCACGTGCTCGAGGACGATCCTGAGCGCCGGGAAGTCGCGCCGCAGCTGCAGCAGGTGGCGCTCGATGAAGACCGCCTCGCGGTCGAAGACGTCGACGGTCGGGTCGGTGACCTCGCCGTGGACGAGCAGGACGATGCCCTCGCGCTCGGCGGCGGCGAGCGTCGCCGCGACATGGCGCAGGTCGGTGACGCCGGCGTCGCTGTGCGTCGTCGCGCCGGCCGGGTACAGCTTGATCGCCGGGATGCCGGCCTCGCGCGCGCGCCGCATCTCGGCCGGTGGCGTCGTGTCGGTGAGGTAGAGCGTCATCAGCGGCTCGAAGGCGACGCCGTCGGGGACGGCGGCGACGACGCGGTCGCGGTAGGCGAGCGCCTGCTCGACCGTGACGATCGGCGGGCGCAGGTTCGGCATGACGATGGCGCGCCCGAACTGGCGCGCGCTGTGCGGCACGACCGCGCGCAGCGCGGCGCCGTCGCGGACGTGCAGATGCCAGTCGTCGGGGCGAACGATCGTCAGCGATTGCGGCACGCGGCGATTGTCCCATCGCGCCGGCGCGGCGCGGCCGGCGGCTCAGTGGTGCGCGCTGCCGAGCCAGCGCAAGGCCGCGGCGGTTCGCGTCTCGACGCCGAGCTTGTCGTAGATGCGCTGCAGGTGCTTCTGCACCGTGCGATGGCTGCAGCCGACGATCGCGGCGATGTCGCGATCGGTCTTGCCGGCAGAGAGCCAGTCGATCACCTCGCGCTCGCGCGGCGTCAGCGACGGGGCGAGGCGCGACGGCGCCTCGCCCGCGCGGCGCGGCGGGCGCAAGCCGCGGTACATCCCGGCGAGCGTCGCGCGCGCGAGGTCGAGGACGTCGCGGTCGCGATCGCTGAAGTCGCGCCTGCGCCGGTTGAGGACGAAGCTCACCAGCGTCCGGTCGTCGACGTAGAGCGGCAGCGCCATCGCGTGGTCGATGCCGATGCGGCGGTAGTACTCGTCGTAGAGCGCGCCTTCGCGGAAGCGCGCGAAGGCGAGCGAGTCGCTGATGCGGTGAACGCCCGGGCCGCGCGCGACGGCGTGGTAGCGGACCAGCGGATGGGCGAAGAAGAAGCGGTCGAAGCAGGCGCGGTCGGCCGCGCCGAGCCGCGCGGACGGGCAGGCGACGACCTCGCGCCGGCCGCTCGCCAGGTCGCAGACCGAGAGCGTCGTCATCTCGCTGGCGACGAGGGTCGGCAGCAGTCGGACGCCGGCGTCGGCGTACGACGCGAAGTCGCGCGTCGACTCGGCGACCGCGCCGAGCAGCGCGACCGTCGCCTGGTAGTCGGATCGCTTGAGCATCGCCTGTCCTGGGCTCCGCGCGAGCCGCCACCCTACGCAGAAGTACGCATGTCGGCATCGCCCGAAGGTCCCGAAACTACGCCGATCGCCACCGTTGCGCAAGGAGTGACCATGCCCGCCCCCACCCTTTCGAGCGCCGGCACCGCGACTGCCGCCAGCCCGCTCGCCGCGAGCACCGTGAGCTGCATCCTGCCGGTGAAGGACATGGCGCGGGCGCGCCGCTTCTACGAGCAGTCGCTCGGCCTCGAGCCGACCGGCGCGAAGCCCGACGGCAAGTTCGTCTACCGGCTCGGCGCGACCGAGATCGCCCTCTTCCCGCGTCCGGAAGGCACTCTGGCGACGCACACCGCGCTCAGCTTTCGCGTCGCCGACATCGCCGCGGCGGTGCGCGCGCTAACGGCGCGCGGCGTCGTCTTCGCCGACTACGACCTGCCGGGGCTGAAGACGGTCGAGCACGTCTGCGTGCTCGGCGCGGAGAAGGCGGCCTGGTTCGAGGATCCGGAGGGCAACATCCTCTGCCTGCACGAGGACATCGCCTAGCCCGCCCGCGCGGGCTCAGTGCTGCAGGATCTTCGAGAGGAATTCCTTGGCGCGCGGCGTGCGCGCGTCGGGGTTGCCGAAGAACTCGTCGCGGGTGCAGTCCTCGACGATCTTGCCGACGTCCATGAAGATGACGCGGTGGCTGACCTTGCGCGCGAAGCCCATCTCGTGCGTCACGACCATCATCGTCATGCCTTCCTCGGCCAGCTTGACCATGACGTCGAGCACCTCGCCGACCATCTCGGGGTCGAGCGCCGAGGTCGGCTCGTCGAACAGCATGACGATCGGATCCATGCTGAGCGCGCGCGCGATCGCGACGCGCTGCTGCTGGCCGCCGGAGAGCTGACCCGGGTACTTGTCCTTGTGCACCATCAGGCCGACGCGGTCGAGCATCTTCAGCCCGCGCGCTTTCGCGTCGTCCTGGGAGCGGCCGAGGACCTTGATCTGCGCCAGCGTCAGGTTCTCGGTCACCGTCAGGTGCGGGAAGAGCTCGAAGTGCTGGAACACCATGCCGACGCGCGAGCGCAGCTTCGGCAGGTCGGTCTTCGGGTCCGACAGCGAGATGCCGTCGACGACGATGTCGCCCTTCTGGAACGGCTCGAGCGCGTTGACGGTCTTGATCAGCGTTGACTTGCCCGACCCCGACGGGCCGCAGACGACGACGACCTCGCCCTTCTTGATGGTCGTGGTGTTGTCGGTCAGCACCTGGAAGGTGCCGTACCACTTGGAGACGTTCTTGATGTCGATCATCTTGCAGGTCTCGTTGGCGTATTCAGCGGATGATGGCGATCTTCTTCTGCAGCTGTCGCACCGTCATCGACAGGCTGAAGCAGATGATGAAGTAGACGACGGCCGCGGCGAGATAGGTCTCGACCGGCCGGTTGAAGTTCTTGCCCGCGACCTCGAAGCCCTTGAGAAGGTCGTAGGCGCCGATCGCGTAGACCAGCGAGGTGTCCTGGAACAGGATGATGGTCTGCGTCAGCAGCACCGGCAGCATGTTGCGGAACGCCTGCGGCAGGACGATCAGCTTCATGCATTGCGCATAGGTCATGCCGACCGCGTAGCCGGCCGCGACCTGCCCCTTCGGCACCGACTGGATGCCGGCGCGCATGATCTCCGAGTAGTAGGCCGCCTCGAAGACGGTGAAGGTGATGATCGCCGAGACCTCGGTGCCGAGCGGCCGGCCGAGCAGGAGCGGAATGAGCAGGAAGAACCACAGGATCACCATCACCAGCGGGATCGAGCGCAGCACGTTCACGTACGCCGTCGCCGGAATCACCAGCCACGGCTTGCCCGAGAGGCGCATCAGCGCCAGGATCGTGCCGAGGGCGATGCCGCCGATCATCGCGATCACGGTGAGCTCGACCGAGAAGGCCAGGCCCTTGAGGATGAAGCTCTTGACGAGCCCCCACGTGAAGAAGCTGAAATCGAGGTTCAGGTTCATCGCCGCGGCCTCATTTCGCGCCGAGCAGGCCGGGCACCTGCACGCGCCGCTCGATCAGCGCCGCGAGCCGGTTGACGGCGAACGCCGAGACGAAGTAGAGGCCGGTCACCGCCAGGTAGATCTCGATGCCGCGCGAGGTCTCTTCCTGCGCCTGCATCGCGAACATCGTCAGCTCGGCGATCGACACGGCGAACGCGACCGAGGTGTTCTTGATGATGTTCATCGACTCGCTCGTGAGCGGCGGAATGATGATCCGGTACGCCATCGGCAGAAGCACGTAGCGATAGACCTGGACACGCGTGAGGCCGGTGGCGAGGCCGGCGTAGGTCTGGCCCTTGGGCAGCGACTGGATGCCGGCGCGCACCTGCTCGGCGATCCGTGCCGAGGTGAAGAAGCCGAGCGCGAAGACGACCAGGACGAAGCTCGGCACGGCGCGCAGCGAGAGGAAGATCGACGGGATGACGTGGTACCAGAGGAAGATCTGGACCAGCAGCGGGACGTTGCGGAAGAGCTCGGTCCAGGCGTTGCCGATGAAGACCAGGAGCTTGCTCGGCGTCGTGCGCAGGATGCCCATCAGCGAGCCGACGACGAGGGCGACGATGAGCGAGAGCGCCGCGAGCGACAAGGTCCAGCCCCACGCCGACAACATCCATTGCAGGTAGGTCTGGCCGCCGCCCGTGTCCTGCAGGAAGACCTGCCAATCCCACTTGCCCACGCGTTCTCCCCTGTCCCCGGGTCTTCGCGGCCGCGGCCGGTGCCCAAAAATGAAAAAGCGCGACGCGAAAGGCTCCGCGCCGCGCTGCACGCCAATGTAAGCAAACTCCAGGCCGACCAGCGCTAGGGCTTACCTCAGGCGAAGTCTCGTCTGTCTAGGGATCGATCACTTCTCGGCGTATTCCTCGGCCGGCTTGTCGTTCGGATTGTTCCAGGCCGCCTTGGTGGCGTCGGAGGCCGGCAGGCCGACCTTGGTGTTGCTCGGCGGGATCGGCTGCATGAACCACTTGTCATAGAGCTTGGCGACCTCGCCGCTCTTGACCATCGCCCGCACGCTGTCGTCGACGGCCTTCCTGAAGGCCGGATCGTCCTTGCGGTACATGATCGCGATCGGCTCGACCGAGAGCACCTCGCCGACGATCGCGTAGTCGCTCGGGCTCTTCGACTTCGAGATCAGGCCGGCGAGGATCTGGCCGTCCATCACGAACGCGTCGGCGCGGCCCGACTCGAGCAGCAGGAAGCTGTCGGAGTGGTCCTTGCCGTTGAGCTCCTTGAAGTCCATGCCCTGGGCGCGCTTGTTCTTGCGCAGCAGCTGCACCGACGTCGTCCCGGTCGTCGTCGCGACGGTCTTGCCGTTCAGGTCGGCGATGCTCTTGATCCCCGAGGCCTTCTTGGTGGCGATCCGCACTTCCTCGACGTAGAGCGTCGGCGCGAAGGCGACGTCCTTCTGGCGCGTCGCGTTGTTGGTGGTCGAGCCGCACTCAAGGTCGACGGTGCCGTTCTGCACCAGCGGGATGCGGTTCTGCGAGGTCACCGGCTGGTACTTGACGTCGAGCTTGGCGAGGCCGAGCTGCTTCTGGATGTCGGCGATGATCTTCTGGCAGACGTCGTAGTGGAAGCCCGTGTACTTGCCGTCGCCGAGCGTGAACGCGAGCGCGCCCGAGGACTCGCGCACGCCTTCGGTGATGGTGCCGCTGTCCTTGATCTTCTTCAGCGTGTCTTCGGCGTGCGCGGTGCCGGCGACGGCGAAGGCCGCCGCGGCGATCGCGACGCCGCTCAGAAACGATTTCTTCATGGGTACTCCTGATGGTTGGAAGCTCGAGGCTGACCTCGCCGACTACAACGAAATTCTAGGCACCACCGCCGACCGCTCCCGGCGGGTTTGCGCCGGACCGAGGGTTTTGCCGGAGGAGGTCGATCGCAACCTCCGTGCCACCGCAGGCCGCCTCAGGCCTCGACCGCCTCGGCGCTGCTCTGCTGCAGCTGCCACATCTCCGCGTAGCGGCCGCCGCGCGCGACCAGCTCGGCGTGCGTGCCGCGCTCGACGATGCGGCCCTCCTCCATGACCAGGATCTGGTGCGCGTCGACGACGGTCGAGAGCCGGTGCGCGATGACGAGCGCGGTGCGATTCCGCGCCGCGTTCTGCAGCTCGGCCTGGATGGCGCGCTCGTTGGCCGAGTCGAGCGCCGAGGTCGCCTCGTCGAAGATCATGATCGGCGGGTTCTTGAGCAGCGTGCGTGCGATCGCGACGCGCTGCTTCTCGCCGCCGGAGAGCTTCAAGCCGCGCTCGCCGACGATCGTGTCGTAGCCCTTCGGCGTCGAGGCGATGAAGCTGTGGATGTGGGCCGAGCGCGCGGCGCCCTCGACCTCGTCGCGGCCGGCGCCGGTGCGGCCGTAGGCGATGTTGTATTCGACCGTGTCGTTGAAGAGCACCGTGTCCTGCGGCACGATGCCGATCGATTCGCGCAGGCTCTTCTGCGTCACGCTGCGGATGTCCTGGCCGTCGATCGAGATGCGGCCCGAGCCGACGTCGTAGAAGCGGAACATCAGCCGCGCCAGCGTGCTCTTGCCGGACCCCGACGGGCCGACGACGGCGACCGTCTTGCCGGCCGGGATCTCGAAGCTCACGCCGTGCAAGATCTCGCGATCGGCGTCGTAGCCGAAGCGGACGTCGTCGAAGCGCACCGCGCCGCCGCGCGCGACCAGCGGCTGCGCGCCGGGCGCATCGGCGATCTCGCGGTTCTGGCCGAGCAGCGCGAACATCTTCTCCATGTCGATCATCGACTGCTTGATCTCGCGGTAGATGACGCCGAGGAAGTTGAGCGGGATGTAGAGCTGGATCATCAGCGCGTTGACGAGGACGAGGTCGCCGAGCGTCATCGTGCCGGCGACGACGCCGACCGTCGCGCGCCAGACCAGCAGCGTCACCGCCGTCGCGATGATCAGGCTCTGGCCGAGGTTGAGCAGCGACAGCGACGTCTGCGACTTCACCTGCGCCTTCTCGAGCCGATGCAGGTTCTCGTCGTAGCGCGCCTGCTCGAAGCCTTCGTTCGAGAAGTACTTGACCGTCTCGTAGTTGAGGAGCGCGTCGAGCGCCTTGGTGTTGGCCTTCGAGTCCTGCTCGTTCATGGCGCGGCGGAACGCGGTGCGCCACTCGGTGATGCTGACCGTGAAGGCGATGTAGATCACGAGCGCGCCGAACGTGATCGCCGCGAACCAGCCGTCGAACTTGGCCGAGAGCAGGACGATCACCATCGTGATCTCGACCAGCGTCGGCAGGATGTTGTAGATCGTGTAGTTGAGGAGCGACTGGATCGAGCGCGAGCCGCGCTCGATGTCGCGCGAGACGCCGCCGGTCTGGCGCTCGAGGTGAAAGCGCAGGCTCAGCGCGAGCAGGTGCTCGAAGGCGTCGAGCGAGACGCGCCGCGCGATCCGCGCCGCGACCGGAAAGAAGAGGAACTCGCGCAGCTCGGTGAAGAGCGTGATCGAGACGCGCAGCGCGCCGTAGCCGAGCAGGATCGCGACCGGAACGACGAGAACGGCACGCGCGTCGCCGGGCTTGAGGGCGAGCGCATCGACGAGGCCCTTGAGGACCAGCGGCACGCCGATGTTGGCGACCTTGGCCGCGACCAGGCAGGCGAGCGCGACGAGGACGCGCCAGCGCCAGGCCCAGACGTAGGGCACCAACTTGGCGAGCGTGCGCCAGTCGGAGCGCTGCCGCCCCTCGGCGGCGACGGCGGACGGTGCCGGCGGCGGCGTGGACAGGGCGGCGGGTCGCATCGGGATCGGCGTCGGGGTCGAAGGCGTGGTGATTGATGGAAGAATCGGCGGTCGCCCGATCGAGGTGGAGCAATATGCCCGAGTTTTCAAGCAAGGACGCGCGCGCCGTCGTGTCCGGCATCGCGCCGCTGCAGCTGCCCGAGGACGACCGCCATCTCGCCATGCGGACGATGCCGATGCCCGCCGACGCCAACGGCAACGGCGACATCTTCGGTGGCTGGATCATGGCCCAGGTCGACATCGCCGGCGCCGTCCTTCCGGCCAGGATCGCCAAGGGGCGGATCGCCACCGTCGCCGTCAACCAGTTCGTCTTCAAGCAGCCGGTCTCGATGGGCGACCTGCTCAGCTTCTACGTTCGCGTCGAGCGCATCGGCACGACGTCGATCACCGTCAACGTCGAGGTCTTCGCCGAGCGCAACCCGGCCGACCTCCACGTCGTCAAGGTGACCGAGGCCAACCTCACCTACGTCGCGATCGACGCCAAGGGCAGGCCGCGGCCGATCCCGAAAGCCTGAGCGGCGCGCCGCCTCAGGCCTGCGCGCTCGCGGCGGCTCGCAATCCGGCGACGTGCGCGGCGAGCGCCTCGCCGCAAGCGCGGTAGACCGGCTCGCCGGGATGGAAGCCGTCGCTCGCCATGCCGGCGGCGTCGAGGTCGAGCGCGAAGGCGGCGTGCGAGACGTCGCTGCGCGTCGCCGCCCAGCGCGCGAGGGCGGCGTCGTGGCGGCGCGCGTCGCCGCCCATGACGCGGCGCAGCGGCTCGGGCAGGAGCGGGAAGCGATGCACCGGCGGCAGCGGCGCGAAGACGACGTGGTGGATGCCGGCCGCACCGACCAGCCAGTCGGCGAGCGCGGCGCGGTCGCGGATCGCGCGCCGCGTCGTCACCTGGTCGATGACGTCGTTGACGCCGGTGATGACGACGGCGACGTCGGCGGCGAACGGCGCCGCGTCGACGAGGAGGGCGTGGACGGCGCGCGTCGTCAGGCCGGTCCGCGCGCGCAGGGCCCAGGCGATGCGCCGGCCGGTCAGGCGGTGCAGCGCTCGCACCAGATGGCCGACGACGGCCTGCTCCTGGCGGGCGACGCCGACGCCCGCGGCCGACGAGTCGCCGGCGACGAGAAGGCGCAGCGGCGGCGCAGCGACATCGCCGAGGACGCCTTCGCGTGCCCCCTCGGCTTCCGGCAGCACCGGCGCGCGCCGCCGCGTCGCCAGCGCCTGCGCGACGAGCAGCGGCGCGAGCGCGACCTTGACGGCGAGCGCCGGCAGCGGATGGCCGACGCGAGCGCCGTCAGAAGCGCGAGAAGTCGGGCTTGCGCTTCTCGAAGAAGGCACTGAACGCTTCCTTGGCTTCCGGGCTTTGCAGGCGCGCGCCGAAGGCGTGCTTCTCGACCTCGATCGTCGCGAGCACCACGGCCGCGCGATCGCGCCGCATCAGCCGCTTGGTCTCGCGCACCGCGCCGGGCGGCAAGGCGTTGAAGCGCTCGGCGATGCGGCGCGCGTGCTTGACGACCTCGCTCGCCGGCAGCACCGCGTTGGCGATGCCGCACTCGACCGCTTCGGCGCCGGTGAACGGATCGCCTAGAAGCAGCTTCTCGGCGGCGCGCGCGTTGCCCATCAGCTGCGGAACGATCAGGCTCGACGCGAACTCGGGAACCAGGCCGAGGCTCACGAACGGCATCGCCAGGCGCGCTTCGTCGGAGACGTAGACGAAGTCGCAATGCAGCAGCATCGTCGTGCCGATGCCGATCGCCGCGCCGGTGACTGCCGCGACGATCGGCTTGTCGCACGCGATCAGCGCCTTCATGAAGGTGATCGACGGCGGATCGCCGTCGGCCGGACGCTGCTGCACGAAGTCCTCGATGTCGTTGCCCGACGTGAAGATGCCCGGCTGGCCGGTGATCAGGACGGCACGAACCGCCGTGTCCTCGCGCGCCGCCTCGAACGCGCTCGCGAGCTGCGTGTACATCGCCGCCGTGATGGCGTTCTTCTTCTCGGGGCGCGCGATCTCGATCGTCGCGACGCCGTCGACCACCGCCGTCTTGATGCTCATGCCGATCTCCTGATTTGCCTGCGGGCTCAAACGCGCTCGAAGATGCCCGCCGCGCCCTGGCCGGTGCCGACGCACATCGTCACCATGCCGTACCTGAGGTTGTGACGGCGCAGCGCGTGGACGACCGTCGCCGAGCGGATCGCGCCGGTCGCGCCGAGCGGGTGGCCGAGGGCGATCGCGCCGCCCATCGGATTGACCTTCGCCGGGTCGAGGCCGACGCTCTTGATTACCGCGAGCGACTGCGCCGCGAACGCCTCGTTGAGCTCGATCCAGTCCATGTCGGCGATCGACAGGCCGGCGTAGCGCAAGGCCGCGGGGATCGCCTCGATCGGGCCGATGCCCATGATCTCGGGCGGAACGCCGCGCGCCGCGAAGCTGACGAAGCGGGCGAGCGGCTTGAGGTCGAACTGCCTGACGGCCTTCTCGCTCGCCAGGATCAGCGCGCCGGCGCCGTCGCTCGTCTGCGAGCTGTTGCCCGCCGTCACGCTGCCCATGCCGGTGGCCTTGCCGGTCGGATCCTTCGGCGCGGCGAACACCGGGCGCAGCCTGGCCAGGCCTTCGAGCGACGTGTCCGGGCGCGGGCCTTCGTCGAGCTTGACGGTGCGCGTCTTCGTTCCCTGCTCGCCCGTCGCCAGATCGGGAAAGCGATCGACGACGTCGATCGGCGTGATCTCGTCGCCGAACTCGCCCGCCTGCTGCGCCTTCAGCGCGCGCAGGTGCGACTCGAGCGCGAACGCGTCCTGCGCCTCGCGGCTCACCTTCCATTGCAGCGCGACCTTCTCGGCCGTCAGGCCCATGCCGTAGGCGATGCCGACGTTCTCGTCGCGGGCGAAGATCTCGGGATTGAACGACGGCTTGTTGCCGCCCATCGGCACCAGGCTCATCGACTCCGCGCCGCCGGCGATCAGCACGTCGGCCTCGCCGACGCGGATGCGGTCGGCGGCCATCTGCACGGCGGTGAGCCCCGAGGCGCAGAAGCGGTTGACGGTGACGCCGCCGACCGGCTTCGGGAAGCCGCACAGCGCGACCGCGATGCGCGCCATGTTCATTCCCTGCTCGCCCTCGGGGAACGAGCAGCCGACGATCGCGTCCTCGATCGCTGCCGGGTCGAGCGACGGCACCTGCGCCATCGCGCTCCTGATCGCGGCGATCAGCAGATCGTCGGGCCGGGTGTGGCGGAAGAAGCCGCGGCTCGAGCGGCCGATCGGCGTCCGCGTCGCGGCGACGATGTAGGCGTCCTGCACTTGCTTGCTCATCTCGCGTTGTCCTTCAGTTGCGGACCGGCTTGCCGGTCGACAGCATGCCCATGATCCGTTCCTGCGTCTTCGGGTGATCGAGGAGCGCGCAGAAGCGCTGCCGCTCCATCGCCATCAGGTACTCCTCGCTCACCAGCGAGCCGCCGTCGACATCGCCGCCGCAGACGACTTCGGCGATCTGCGTCGAGACGTGGAAATCGTGGGCGCTGATGAAGCCGCCGTTGCGCAGGTTCACGAGCTGGACCTTGATCGTCGCGATCGCGTTGCGACCGGCGACCGGGAACGGCGCCTTCGCCGGCGCACGCCAGCCGCTCTCGCTCATCGCCCGGACCTGCTGCGACGCGACGTGGAGCAGCTCGTCCTTGTGGGCGACGACGATGTCGCTCGGCAGCAGGTAGCCGAGCTTTCGGCTCTCGATCGCGCTGGTCGCGACCTTGGCCGTCGCCGCGCTCGTGAAGCCGTCGGTGAGGAACTTGAGGATGTCGGCGTTGGCATTGCCGGCAGACGCCATCTCGGCGGCGCGGCGCGCGAGGTAGGCGAGGCCGCCGCCCGCCGGGATCAGGCCGACGCCCACTTCGACCAGACCCATGTAGCTTTCCATCGCCGCGACGCGGCGCGCGCTGTAGACGGCGAGCTCGCAGCCGCCGCCGAGGGCGATGCCGCGCAGCGCCGAGACGACCGGAACGGTCGCGTAGCGCAGGCGCAGCATCGCGTCCTGCAGCTTCTTGACCTCGGGCACGATGCCCTTGCCGCCGCTCTTCATGAACACCGGCATCAGTGCCTCGAGGTTGGCGCCGGCCGAGAACACGTCGTCGGGCGACCAGACGACGAGGCCCTGGTACGACGCCTCGGCGAGGTCGACCGCCTTCAGCAGGCCTTCGACCACCGCCGGGCTGATGAGATGCAGCTTGGCGGTGATGCTTGCGATCAGCACCTCGCCGTCGAGCGTCCAGACGCGGACCTCGTCGTTCCTGAAGACTTCGGTGCCGGCCTTGAGCGGCGTCGGCGCATCGGCGCCGAAGACGCTCTCGCGGAACAGCTGGCGCTGGTAGACCGGCAAGGTGCTCGGCGCGACGAAGCGCGCGTGCGCGGCGCTGTACGAACCCTCCGGCCGATGCACGCCGGCGTCGCCGCCGCCGAGGCCGTCGAAGACCCACGGCGGAAGCGGCGCGGCGCTGAGCGCCTTGCCGGCGTCGATGTCCTCCTGGACCCAGCGCGCGACCTGCGACCAGCCGGCCGCCTGCCAGAGTTCGAACGGCCCCTGGCTCGCGCCGAAGCCCCAGCGCATCGCGAAGTCGATGTCGCGCGCGCTCTCGGCGACGTCGGCGAGGTGGACTGCCGCGTAGTGGAAGCTGTCGCGCAGGATCGCCCACAGGAACTGCGCCTGCGGATTCTTCGAGTCGTGCAGCAGCTTGAGGCGTTCGGCCGGCGCCCTCTTCAGCATGCGCGCGACGACCTCCTCGGCCTTGCCGCCGCCGGGCACGTAGTCGCCGCTCGCCGGGTCGAAGCGGAGGATGTCCTTGCCGAGCTTCCTGTAGAAGCCGGCGCCCGTCTTCTGGCCGAGCGCGCCGGCGTCGAGCAGCTTCTGCAGGACCGGCGGCGTCGCGTACATCGGGTAGAACGGATCGTCCTCGAGGTTGTCCTGCAGCGTCTTGACGACGTGCGCCATTGTGTCGAGGCCGACGACGTCGGCGGTGCGGAAGGTCCCCGAACTGGCGCGGCCGAGCTTCTTGCCGGTGAGGTCGTCGACGACGTCGTAAGTGAGGCCGAAGGTCTCGGCCTCCTTCATCGTCGCCAGCATGCCGGCGATGCCGATCCGGTTGGCGATGAAGTTCGGCGTGTCCTTGGCGCGGATCACCGACTTGCCGAGCGCCGTCGTCACGAAGGCCTCGAGGTCGTCGAGGATCTTCGGCTCGGTCGTCGGCGTCGGGATCAGCTCGACCAGCGCCATGTAGCGCGGCGGGTTGAAGAAATGGATGCCGCAGAAGCGCGGCTTGATCTCGTCGGGCAGCACCTCGGAGAGCTTGGTGATGCTGAGGCCCGAGGTGTTGCTGGCGACGATCGCGTGCGGCGCGATCGCCTTTGCCACCTTCTGGTACAGGTCGAGCTTCCAGTCCATGCGCTCGGCGATCGCCTCGATCACGAGATCGCATTCCTTCAGCTTGTCGAGATGCTCCTCGTAGTTCGCCTGCTCGATCAGCGCCGCGTCCTCGGCAACGCCGAGCGGCGCGGGCTTGAGCTTCTTCAGGTTCTCGACCGCCTTGGCGACGATGCCGTTCTTCTGCCCTTCCTTGGCGGGCAGGTCGAACAGGATCACGGGAACGCGAACGTTGACGAGGTGGGCGGCGATCTGCGCGCCCATGACGCCGGCGCCGAGAACGGCGACCTTCCTGACGTTGAATCGTTGTTGCATGGTGGTGGCTCCGGTGCTCATTCGGCGCGAACCCAGGTCTGCGTGCGGCCGAGCAGCGAGATGCCGACGAAGCCGCGCACCTCGAGCTTGCTGCCGTTGTCGACCAGCCTCATCTTCGACTGGTAGACCTTGCCGTTGTTCGGGTCGAGGATGTCGCCGCCTTCGAAGACCGCCTTGTCGTCGCCGCTCTGCTTCATGTTGCGGATGATGGTCATGCCGAGGATCGGCTTGTCCTTGCGATCGTCGCTGCAGTCCTTGCAGACCGCGTCCTTCGGCGTCTCCGGATCGAGGAACTTCTCGACCTTGCCGGTGTAGACGCCGTTCGTCTCGACGATGCGGACGAGCGACTTGTCCTTCTTGGTGCCGTCGTCGATCGTGCGCCAGACGCCGGCCGGCGACGTCGCTTGCGCCGCGGCCGAAAAGGCCGCAGCGGCGAGAAGGCAGGCGACGGCGATGTTCTTCTTGGCAGGGATCATGGTTCCGGTCCGATCAGAAGAGAGCCGCATCGAGGTCCATCAGCGGCGCCGCGCCGGCGCGCGCGCTGCGGATGAGCCCGGCCGTCTCCGGCAGCAGCTTGGCGAAGTAGAAACGCGCGGTGGCGAGCTTGGCGACGTAGAACGGGTCGCCCGACGACTGCTTCTCGAGCGCGACCTTGGCCATCCGCGCCCACAGGTAGGCGAAGACGAGGTGGCCGCAGACGCGCAGGTAGTCGACCGCCGCCGCCCCCACCTCGTCGGGATTCTTGAACGCCTTCATGCCGATCTCGGTCGTGAGCTTGGTGACCTTGCCGCCGAGGTCGGCGAGCGCGTTGACGAACTCCTGCATCGCCTCGTTCGTTCCTTCCTCCTCGACGAAGGCCTCGACGAGCTTGCCGAACTTCTTCAGCTTGGCGCCGTTGTCGGAGAGCACCTTCCTGCCGAGCAGGTCGAGCGACTGGATCGTGTTGGTGCCCTCGTAGATCATGTTGATCCGCGAGTCGCGAACGAACTGCTCCACGCCCCATTCGCGGATGTAGCCGTGGCCGCCGAAGACCTGCAGGCAGTGCGAGGTCGCGATCCAGGCGTTGTCGGTGAAGAATGCCTTGACGATCGGCGTCAGCAGCGCGACCAGATCGGCGCATTCCTTCTTCTCTTCGTCGTCATCGCTCGCCAGCTCGCGGTCGAGAAGCAGCGTCGTGAACACCGCGAGCGCCCGGCCGCCCTCGGCGTAGGCGCGCGCGGTGAGCAGCATTTTGCGAACGTCGGGATGGACGATGATCGGATCGGCCGGCTTGTCGGGCGCCTTCGGCCCCGAGAGCGAGCGCATCTGCAGCCGCTCCTTGGCATAGACAGCGGCGTTCTGGTAGGCCACCTCGGTGAGGCCGAGCGACTGCATGCCGACGCCGAGTCGCGCCGCGTTCATCATCACGAACATCGCCTGCAGGCCCTTGTTCGGCTGGCCGACGAGCGAGCCGAGGGCGCCCTCGAGGACGATCTGCGCGGTCGCGTTGCCGTGGATCCCCATCTTGTGCTCGAGGCCGCCGCAGAAGATGCCGTTCCGCTCGCCGAGCGAGCCGTCGGCCGCGACGAGCCACTTCGGCACGGCGAACAGGGAGATGCCCTTCGACCCGCTCGGCGCTTCGGGCAGCCGGGCGAGGACGAGGTGGACGATGTTCTCCGCCATGTCGTGCTCGCCGGCGGAGATGAAGATCTTGTTGCCGGTGAGGCGATAGCTGCCGTCGGCCTGCGGCTCGGCCCTGGTGCGCAGCAGGCCGAGGTCGGTGCCGCACTGCGGCTCCGTGAGGCACATCGTCCCGGTCCAGTGGCCGCTCGTGAGCTTGCCGAGATAGAGCCGCTTCTGCTCGTCGGTGCCGTAGGTGTGCAGGCATTCGTAGGCGCCGTGCGAGAGGCCGGGGTACATCGTCCACGCCTGGTTCGCCGAGTTGAGCATCTCGAACAGGCATTGGTTGACGACCTGCGGCAGGCCCTGGCCGCCGAACGCCGGGTCGCAGCTCAGCGCCGGCCAGCCGCCCTCGACGTACTTCGCGTACGCGTCCTTGAAGCCGGTCGGCGTCTT
This sequence comes from Caldimonas sp., assembly GCA_035995885.1. Lineage (GTDB taxonomy): Bacteria > Pseudomonadota > Gammaproteobacteria > Burkholderiales > Burkholderiaceae_C > Schlegelella_A. Next base: position 21,546 of record DASYKC010000234.1, read on the forward strand.
CACCTCGTGCGTCGCCTTGTCGAGCGTGCAGCCTTCGACGTCGCCGATCGCGTTGAGAGGCGCCAGCACCTCGCTCGCGAACTTGCCGCCCTCCTCGAGCACGGCGTCAATCGTCTCGGCGTCGACCTCGGCGTGCGCCGGCAGGCGCTTCAGCGCGCCGACGACGTCGAGCACCTCGTGCAGGACGAAGCGCATGTCGCGCAGCGGCGGGGAGTAGGACGGCATCGGAGGACTCCTTGGAGACGGGAAACGAGAGCGATCAGGCGAGGTCGGCCGACGGCGCCGAACCTTGCGCCGGCGTCGCCGCGTGGGCGAGCAGGCGCTCGAAGGCGGCACGGGCGCGCTCCTCGGCGCCGGCGTGGCGGAGGAAGCGCGCGTCGTGATGAAGCGCAAGAATGAGGCCGTGGATCTCGAACAGCAGCTGGCCGGCATCGGTGTCGGCGCGCAGGTGGCCCTCGTCGACGGCGGCGCGGATCGCGCGCTCGAGCGCGTCCTGCCAGGTCTGCACCATCGTCACCAGGGCGTCGCGGACCGGGCCCGGACGGTCGTCGAACTCGACTGCGCCGCTGATGTAGATGCAGCCGGAATCGATCTCGACCGAGACCCGCCGCACCCAGCGATCGAACAGGGCGCGCAGCCGCGGCAGGCCGCGCGCCGCGCTCATCGATGGACGAAACACCTCGTCCTCGAACTTCGTGTGGTACTCGCGGACGACCGAGATCTGCAGCTCCTCGCGCGAGCCGAAGTGGGCGAAGACGCCCGACTTGCTCATCCCCGTCACTTCGGCGAGCGCACCGATCGAGAGGCCCTCGAGGCCGATGTGCGAGGCGAGCGCGAGCGCAGCGTCGAGAATGGCGGCGCGCGTCTGCCGGCCCTTCATCAGCGGGCGAGCGGGCGCAGGCTCGGTGGAGCCGTCGGTGCGGGTGTCGTCGGCGTTGAGGAGCGAATCCATGGTCGAACCGGTGAGGTCATGAAATCGAACGATCGTGCTATTTTGCCGGAAGAGCGTGCGTCGGCTGACGCCGGGCTGCATTGATCGTGCGGATTTGTCGTCTTTCGACCGGATTCGGACGATGAAGGTTGCAGTCGTCGGCCTCGGTGCGGTCGGTGGCCTGATCGCGGCCCGCCTCGCCCGCGCCGGCCACGAGGTCTCCGCCCTGGCGCGCGGCGCGACGCTCGACCGCGTCCGCGCCGACGGCCTGCACGTCGAGAGCGCGCGCGGCTCGTTCTCGGTGCCGCTGCGGACGAGCGACGACGCCGCCGCGCTCGGCGCGCAAGAGCTCGTCGTCATCGCCGTGAAGGCGCCGGCGCTGCCTGCCGTTGCGGCGTCGATCGCGCCGCTGCTCGGCGCGGAGACGCTGCTGCTGCCGGCGATGAACGGTGTGCCGTGGTGGTTTCTGCCCGCGGCGTTGCCCGAGGAGGCGCCGCTCGCGAGCGTCGATCCCGGCGGCCGCCTGCTCGCGCAGCTGCCGCTCGATCGCGTGCTCGGCTGCGTCGTCCATCTCGCCGCGTCGACGCCGGCGCCGGGACGCGTTCGCCACAACATCGGCGAGCGGCTCATCGTCGGCGAGCCGACCGGCGGCGCCTCGGCAGGCGTCGTCGCCGTCTGCGCCGCGCTCGCCAGCGCCGGCTTCCAGGCCGAGGCGAGCGCCGACATCCGCCGCGACGTCTGGTACAAGCTCTGGGGCAACATGACGATCAACCCGGTCTCGGCGCTCACCGGCGCGACGACCGACGCGATCCTCGACGACCCGCTGGTGCGCGGCTTCGTGCTGCGCTGCATGGCCGAGGCGGCGGCGATCGGCGCGCGCATCGGCTGCCCGATCGCGCAATCGGGCCAGGAGCGGCTCGACCTGACGCGCGAGCTCGGCGCCTTTCGCACCTCGATGCTGCAGGATGTCGATGCCGGCCGCACGATCGAGCTCGATGCGCTCGTCACCGCCGTTCACGAGATCGCCGCGCGCGTCGGCATCGATGCGCCGCAGATCGCATCGCTGCTCGGTCTGGCGCGCCTGATGGCGCGCGGCCGCGGCCTGTACGCGCCGGCCTAGTTCGCGGCCACTTCGACCGCACGTCGTGCCCGGCGTCGCGCGCGCGCATCGCCGTCTTGAGCGCGGCATCGCCATGCATTACGCTCGGGGGCCATGGAAGTCCTGCAGCTCGATATGTCGGGTCGCCCGCAGTCGTGGATCTCGGCCAAGGAAGCGGCCGTGATCTACGCCAGCGACGGCGTCGCCTGGACGCTCGGCGAAACGTTCCACGTCCTGCGCGGCGGCACGCAGCGGCGCACCGGCCTGCAGTCGAGGATCGAGGTCCACCCGATCATCGCCGTGCGCGGCGCCGTGCCGAGCCGCGCCTGGCGGCGCTCGCCGGCGCTGAGCAACCCGAAGCTCTTCGCCCGCGACCGCCAGGTCTGCGCCTACTGCGTCGGCCACTTCCATTTCGACGACCTGACGCGCGAGCACATCGTGCCGACCTCGCGCGGCGGCGACGACAGCTGGATGAACTGCATCACCGCCTGCCGCTCCTGCAACGGCCACAAGGGCAACCGGTTGCCGGAGGAGGCGCGCATGTCGCTCCACTACCTGCCCTACGTGCCGAGCCTGCACGAGGACATGATCCTGCGCGGCCGGCGCATCCTCGCCGACCAGATGGAATTCCTGCTCGCGAGCGTGCCGCGTTCGAGCCGGCTGCACGGCTAGCCGCGCACCCTGTCACGCCGGTTGCAAGCGCTTCACAGTTCTTTGCGCGGGCTTTCCGGGCAGCCACGACGGCCGGCGAGCCGGTGTGGTCAACTGATGCCAACCCGGCGCCGTTGGCACGGGATCGCTTCTGCAAGGAGAGGACCATGAGACAACTCTTGAGCGCGCTGGCCGTCGCCGCGCTGGCCGCGTGCACGACCTCGAACCCCGACGTCGTCCGCCGCTACGAAACCCAGCGCATCTCGCAGGTGTACGACGCGACGGTCCTGTCGGTGCGGCCGGTCACCGTCGAAGGCAGCCAGAGCGGCATCGGCGCCGGTGCCGGCGCGGTCGCCGGCGGCGTCGCCGGATCGACGATCGGCGGCCACCGCGATTCGATCGTCGGCACCGTCGTCGGCGCGGTCATCGGCGGCGTCGTCGGCAACGCCGTCGAGAAGGGCGCGACGCGCGAGAACGCGGTCGAGATCGTCGTCCAGCTGAAGAACGGCGAGCGCCGCGCAATCGTCCAGGGCGCGGGCGGCGAGGCGTTCGGGCCGGGCGACCCGGTCGTCCTCGTCACCACCGGCGGCCGGACGCGCATCTCGCGCGCGCCGCAGCCGGGCGGCTATCCGGCGGCGCCTGCGGCCTATCCGGCGGCGCCGGGCTATCCGGCACCGGCCGGCTATCCGAACGCGCCGGTGCAGCCGGTCTATCCGCCGTCGGGGCCGGTGCCGCCGCGCAGCTGAAGCGACTCGCCGAGCGTGTCGACGAGGATGCGGCGGATCTTGGGCCACGCCGGTCCGCCCGCCTCGACATAGCGCTGGTTGACCTCGAGCTCGATGCCGACATAGCGCTCGGGCGCAAACCGGCGCCGCATCACCTGCGTCACGCCGTCGCTCTTGCCGATGTAGGGGTAGTTGCGACGCAGCCTGAGCGACGGGTCGGCGCGGCGCAGCGCGTCGAGCCAGGCGCTCGCGAAGGCGACCTCGCCGGGCCGCCCCGGGTCGTAGAGCATGCCGATGTCGGCCGTCCGCACGTGGCCGTTCAGCTCCGGCGTGAAGCTGTGCGAGGCGATGTGGACGACGCGGTCGCCGCTCGCGACCGCCGCTGCCATCGCTGCATCGACACGACCGCGGTGCGGGTGGTAATGCGCCTCGAGCAGCTCGCGCCGCTCGCGCAGCGACAGGTGGCGCGTCGCTTCCGAGTGCAGCTCGGGGCTGCCGACCGAGCGGTTGAGGTCGGCGAGCAGCCGCGTCGTCTCGTCGAAATAGAGCGGCGCATCGAAGCGTTCGGCCATCTCGCGCGCGAGCAGCAAGGCGCCCGGATCCCAGCCGCGATGCGTCGGCAGCAGCCGCTCGTGTCCGACGAAAAGCGGCCGGTAGCGCTCGGGCACGACGTTGCCGGCGTGCTCGCAGGTGATGACGAGACGGTCCGGGCCTTCGCGCATGGCGTCGATTCTGGCCGAACGACGGCCGGGCTTTCTTTCGCGCGCGCGGTCGATCGGCGGCCGCGCCGCGCGTCATCGGGATGACCCGGTGTTCGGGCCGTCTCGAAAGGAATCGCCATGCCGACCGCCCTGCCCTTCGTCGCCGCGTCGTACGCCGCCGTCCTCGGCGTGTTCTCGGCCGTGCTGACGGCGCGCGTGATCATGAACCGCGTGCGCAGCGGCATCCAGGCCGGCGACGGCGGCGACGCGGCGCTCGCCCGGGCGATCCGCGCTCATGCCAACTTCGCCGAGCAGGTGCCGCTGGCGCTGCTCCTGCTCCTTCTCGTCGACGGCTTCGGCGTCACCGCGCCGATCGTCCACGCGCTCGGCGCGACGCTCGTGGTCGGCCGGCTGGCCAACGCGATCGGCCTCAGCCGCTCGCTCGGGCCGACGCCGCCGCGCCAGGCCGGCGCCGCATTGACGCTGCTCGTGATCGTCGCCGCGTCGCTGCTGATCTTCTATCGGCTCGTCGCATTGCACGGGTAAGCCTCGAGCGCCGGCGAGCGGCGACCGCCTTGCAGCCCATGCCGCCGGGGGCTCGACAGCGGTCCCGGACGACTTGGCGCGACGGCTCGAAGCCGCGCGCCGGTGCTCAGACCTCGTCGCCGGCCTGCTTCAGCACTTCGGCTTCGTAGAAGGTCGTGCACGCCTGCAGGAACGCGCCCAGCAACTGCGGATTGGCCTTGGCGTAGCCGAGACCGAGCTCGGCGTCGATGGCGACGATGCCGGCGCGAATGTAAGCCTGCACCGCCTCGGGAGGCTGCAGCGCAAGCGGCGTGATGACGGTCGATGCCATGCGATTTCTCCTCTGAGAAACGGCACGATCATGAAGGCGCTGCGGCCGGAGTTCTTGCCGAACCTTGCGGTTGTTGCCCGCTCTTCGCCCTTTTCAGGGCGGCGCGGTAGGCCGTGTCTCCGAAGCAACTCACGCCGACGGCGCGTGGCGACAGCTCAGTAGAGCATGTGTCTGTTGTTGCCGATGAGGAAGTTGTGGCAATCACGCTGCTCTTGCAGGCAGTGCGTGGTCCACATTTCCACGATGGACTTGTTTTCACCCCACAACTCTGGATGAGGGGCCGGGTCCCAGCCCATCATGTAGTCCGCGTGTCCACTGAGGCCGGCAGGCAAGGCGGCGTCATACATGTCGGACGAAAGCCGCCAGCGTGCTACCTGCCCCGCAGCAGCGATCGGGTAGTGCGCATTGACCGACATGGTTGGAATTTGCACGGGGTGTGCTGGGGGACACGACCACGTGAACGGCGCATTTTGTCGTTGCACCGGTTGCGCCATGTGACTGATGTGATTGGGGCTGTCGAGGTTGACACCGTCCCAGCAAGGCGGGAAGCTCACCTCCATCACCATTTCTCCGCGGGGTACGCAGGTCCCATCCGCGACAGCGGCCCGGATCGTCGTTTTCCACCCCGGGTTCTCTCCCTGAGGTCCGTAGCAGATGTAGCGTGCGTTGATGGCGCCGGCAGCGTTGACGTTCGTAGGGTCGCCTGAAAGCATGTGCAGTCCGACGGGTACCGGTACTATCTTTTGCCCCTCCGCCGGTGCGAAGAAGTAGGAGCCCTTGTAGTAGAAGTTCATGCCTGTGGGCACGACTGGCGTTCCGTCGAGAGTGTCAACTACGGTCGGCACCCAGACCGACGTGCAGTTCAACTTTCCGCCTGCCGAGCCACACCAAGCAGAGTCGCGGATATTGGCGCTCGTCGTCTTGTAGTCGACAAAGTTGCCAAAGAACGTGTGCGAATGTGCTCTGCCCTGCTGTCCCGGATAGACGATGGGATCGTCGTTGCTCATACCGGCGAAGGGCATCGTTTCCCGAAAAGCCCCGATGTCCTTCAGGTTCTGATGCGCAAGGTTGCCGGGCTCGGCGGTGCAATCGGGCCGAGAGCCTTCATTGCATGGGTACCTGTACTGGGGGCCGGGGCCGGGAAAGTTCCAGACGCTCTGCAGCCGGTTGCCGGTGTACTTATACGCGGGGTCGACAGTTGCATATTTGGTCCTATCGACTATGGGCCCGGTCGTCGAATGATTCGGCATGGTCGCGGCCGGAGTACGAACGGGCGTCGTTGCACCTGTCGCGGGATCGGCAGCATCGGCCGAGAAGCCGGCGCTAGCAGTAAGCGCGATGGCCCACGACACGGCAAAGGTAAAGCTGGGCCTCATGTCTTCCTCGGCGGCGGAACGTTTGTGCAAAAGTAGGAAAGCAGCTTCAGCGCGCAGGCCATCAAGCGAGATCCTATGGCTCCCGACATCGACCGGCTTCGGGCAATCGCGGTCGCGCCAGTCATTTTCTTCCGCGCCGGTGTGCCCGGCTTTGGTGGGGGCTTCGTCGGAGTCGACGTCTTCTTCGTAATCTCCGGATTTTTGATAACCGCGTCCTTCTTGACGACATCGCCAAAGGACAATTTTCCGTCATTGCGTTTCACCCTCATCGGAAATCAATCGCTAGTGTTGATCATGGCAGCCGCTCAATCGTCCGATTTAGGTACCGCCCATTTCAGTCATCTACGAATGCGGCCGAAAGCGAACCCGTCAATGCAATCTAGCCATTCGTCCCAAGGGGGCCCCTTACGTCCGGGCCCCGTAGGGTGATTGGCGCGCTAGACGCCGACGCCTAGACGAGCGTCGCTCTCGGACATAAACGTCTCCGCTTCCTCGAAGCCAGAACGCTGTGATTTGCCTCTCAACGATCCTGTGATCTTCTAGCGACGTCGCCCGTCGGCGTCTTGGCCTAGGCGTTGGCGTAGACAGATGTTCACTAAACTATTATGGCGAGCTCAATGAAGAGCTTGAGATCAGTAAGCACGGCAAACCGGTGCCAATGGGAGTTTAGGAGTGCGATCTCTTCTGGATGACTATGCAGCGAACGGCAATCAGCAAGTAGAAGGCTGGCTACTACCTACGGCCGTCGAAATCATCCGTCACTTGGCGGGCGTGCAGCAGGAGCTTGGGATCCACGGGCCTGCGTGTGAGATCGGCGTTCATCATGGGCGCCTTTTTCTTCTTTTGCACCTTTTGACCATTCCTCCCGAACGTAGCGTGGCAATCGATTTGTTCGAGTGCAGGACGAAAACGTCGACGGCTCGGGCAAAGGGAGCCGAGACGCGCTGATGCAAAACCTTCGAACACATGGTTGCGATTTGTCGCGGGTCGAACTGGTCGCCGAAAACTCGCTACGCCTCACGCCGGAGCGGATCATCAGCCTCTGCGGAGGGCAACCGCGACTGTTTTCGATCGACGGCGGACACACGGCGGAAGCAACGCGAAACGATCTCACGCTGGCGGACCGGACGGCCTGCGAGGGCGCGCTCGTGATTCTCGACGATTATTTCAATTCTTCTTGGCCGGGCGTCTCCGAAGGAACCTGCATTTTCATGCGTGAAGACCGTCAAAGATTAGTACCTGTGGCGATCACCTCAAACAAGTTCATTTTCACCGTGGGCAAGGAACAAGCAGCCGCCTATCGGCAACGTTCATTGGAGAACCGCCTTAGCTCGCACAGGTTCAGCACTGACTCTCAAGTGACGAAGGTCTTCGGGGCTGACGTGATCGTCTTCGAAGCGAGACCAAGGCTGCGCGATATCGCTCCCCAAACCGAGCTGTGGCTGCGTATTCGAGACACACCTTTCGGAGTGGCACTCAGGGGCTTAAAGCGCTGGATCTAGTCGACTGGCAAGGTTTGCACCTTCTCAATCGAGCTGCAGGGGCCGGCAAGGGGCAGCACTGGTCGCGTCCGGGGTCATCAAACGCCGGCCGTCAGCTCCCCTCGTATCTCTGGCTCAGCTTCAGCCGGTAGACACTGCACCTCCAGGAGACGGGAAGACGTATTCACGCTCGCCGGCAACTTGTACGAAGCCGGCAGGCCGACTCATCTCGCGCTTCGGCCGGCGGCCAATGAGCGCCGGCCCAAGCGTGCCGCCGAAACTTTGCCGTTGGGCACGGACGCGCTACGAGGCGAGTGGGCCAGGGATGACTCCCTGGTTCGGCGGACCCATTGATCGCTGCGTGGTCAAGCACGACCCGCCCTCTGCGCAACCCGGCAAGGGTGGCATGCGGGCCACGGCGAATCACCCAAACTGGGCAAAACGCTCTGAGTGACGAGGAATGCACGGTATGCCACGGGCAATCGATCACATGCTGGCACCACCTACCACCGAATCCGAAAGTGCAGGCTATGTTTGCGCCTGCTTACGGGCATTTCGTCGCTGCTGCTGGTAGGCCGTGTTGGGATCGAACCAACGACCAAAGGATTATGAGTCCGTACAGTGCCTCCGCAATGTCGGTGCAATAGTAGGCGGATCAAGTACTTAGCGCCGGTTTGGCAGCACTGATTCCGCGTTATCCAGCTATCCCGTTGACACTTCGTTGACACCTCGGACGCTGCGTCGCCGAGGACCGCCTTTCCCTTGAGTAGCACCTGGTGCTATACTTCCGCCGTGCCCGCCAAGACCGCGCGCGTCTTCAAAACTGCTTGGTTCGCCAAGGCGGCCATGAAGGCGCGGATCGGGGATCCGGAATTGTGCGCCGCCGTGCGAGAGGTGCAGCGGGGCCAAGCCGATGATCTGGGCGGCGGAGTGTTCAAGAAGCGTTTGAACGACAACATGCATCGCTCGCTCATTTTGGCCAAAGGCGGCCGCACCTGGGTGTATGCGTATCTGTTTGCAAAAAAGGACAGGGCCAACATCTCGCCCGATGAACTCGCAGGATTCAAGAAGCTTGCAGAAGCGTACGGACGGATGACCGCGTCCGAGGCGGACGTGTCGGTTCGCAATCGTGACCTGCTGGAGATTTGCAGTGACCACTAGAGCCAAGTTTAAGAGCGAAGCCTTCGAGGCAATTCACAATGCAGCGGAAGGGCTCCATCGCGCCGGAACAATCGACAAGGCGACGATGCGCGACTTCGATGAGTCCTGCCTCGCTGCGCCGCGCGTGTTTGCTGCGCGGCAGATCAAGAGGATTCGCGAACAGGCCCACGTTAGCCAGCCGGTGTTCGCGCGCTATCTCAACACCAGCGAGTCCACGGTCCAGAAGTGGGAGGCGGGTACGAAGCGGCCGAGCGGAATGGCGCTCAAGTTGCTCGCAGTCGTCGAAAAGCACGGGCTCAAAGTGCTTTCCTGACGCGCTCATCACCTCTGTAAGGTGCGCGCCGTACTCGCTCTCTACAGCTGGCCTATCGATTTAATTCTCGCTGTTAGAGCCGACTCACATGGCTTCCACCAGCTCGGGGACGGCGGTGAACAGGTCCTGGACGAGGCCGTAGTCGGCGACGCTGAAGATCGGCGCCTCTTCGTCCTTGTTGATCGCGACGATGACCTTCGAATCCTTCATGCCGGCGAGATGCTGGATCGCGCCGCTGATGCCGATCGCGACGTACAGCTGCGGCGCGACGATCTTG
>DASYKC010000235.1:0-16197 GCA_035995885.1 Caldimonas sp.
CGGTCACCGCCGGCCGCGAGCCCTCGAGCACCTGCGCGAAACAGTGGCCGGAAAAGAGCAGGCAGCCGGTGATGTCGGCGCGCGCGTTGTCGCGTCGCGCGGCGTGCAGGATGGCCTGGATCGAGGCGTTGTCGAAGGCCGCGGTCGCGCGGCTGACGTAGAAGACCTGGAAGACGGGCATGGGGCGGGACGGCAAGGGACGGCAGGTCCGTTATCGGCGCCGCCCCGCCCGGCTTGAGCGGCGGCGCCCAGCGCCGCGCCCGCTCAGCCGTCGGTGCGCAGGTCGACCTGGTGCATGTCCTCGGCGACCGTTTCCGGGCTCATCGCGCGCAGGTTGTCGTCCTGGCTGAGGTCGTGGGCGAGGTCAAGGGCATGCTCGGCGGTCAGGCCCGGATTGAGGCCGACGAGCCGCTTCGAGCAGCGTGCGCACCAGTCGATGTTCGAGCGCACGTATTCCGCGCCTTGCTGATCCCAACGCGAGGGCTGCGGGAGGGTCTGATCGAACGTGGTGTGCATCGGCGGCGACTCGAAACGGTGACGATTCGCAAGTGTCGCGTGCCGTTCCCGACGCGTCGCCGGCTGCACCAGCCGTTCGTCCGCCGATCGCGGTAACAGGGCGGAGAATCGTGAACTGTTCGGCGCTTCAACGCGTCGAAGCAAGCTCGTGGATACTTTCGGTCCCGCCTCGTTCCTTGTGGAGTCGCGCATGAACGCACCCAGCGACGTTTCCCATCTCGTCCCGCAACTCGAAGGCCGCGTCTCCGCCGAGGAATGGCAGACCCGGGTCGACCTCGCCGCGGCCTATCGCCTGGTCGCCCACTTCCACTGGGACGACCTCGTCTTCACCCACATCACGGCGAAGATTCCCGGCACCGAGCATTTCCTCATCAACCCCTACGGGCTGATGTTCGACGAGATCAGCGCCTCGAGCCTGATCAAGATCGACATCGACGGCAAGGTGCTGCAGGACACGCCGTTCCCGATCAACCCGGCCGGCTTCGTGATCCACAGCGCCGTCCACGGCGCGCGCCACGACGCCCAGTGCGTGATGCACACCCACACGCTCAACGGCGTCGCCGTCTCGGCGCAGAAGCGCGGCGTCCTGCCGATCTCGCAGCAGTCGATCTTCGTCCTGGCGAGCCTCGGCTACCACGACTACGAAGGCGTCGCGCTGCGCGACGACGAGAAGCCGCGCCTGGTCGCCGACCTCGGCGACAAGACCTTCCTGATGCTGCGCAATCACGGCCTGCTCACGGTCGGCGGCTCGATCCCGGCCGCGTTCCAGGCGATGTACCTGTTCGAGGCGACGTGCGCGATCCAGATCCGCGCCCAGGCCGGCGGCACCCTGGCGAGCGGCGATCTCGGCGAGGTCAGCGGCGCGATCATCGCCACCGCCGGCGAGCAGGCACGCGCCGTGACCCGCGGCGGCGGCGCGTCGCTGATCTGGCCCGGCCTGCTGCGCCGCCTCGACCGCGCGGACCCGAGCTATCGCCGCTGAGCGCGCGATGGCGCGCCGCCCCTCGCCGATGCCGTCACGCAAGCCACGGCGCGCCGCGCGCCGGACGCCGGAGGAGTGCATCCTCGTCCTCCAGGGCGGCGGCGCGCTGGGCGCGTACCAGGCCGGCGTCTACGAGACGCTGGCGGCGCTCGGCCAGACGCCCGACTGGGTCGCCGGCATCTCGATCGGCGCGATCAATGCGGCACTGATCGCCGGCAACGCGCCCGACAAGCGCGTCGAGCGCCTGCGCGAATTCTGGGAAGTGGTCTCCTCGTTTCCATTCGCGACGCCGGCACTGAATGGCGTCAACGGCGCGCGCGACGCGATCAACGAGACCAACGCGACGATCGCGATGCTGTTCGGCGTCAACGGCTTCTTCGCGCCGCGCGTGCCGGCGGCGCCGTTCCAGCCGCCGGGAACGCTCGCCGCGATCAGCTACTACGACACCGAGCCGCTGCGCAAGACGCTCGAGCGCCTGATCGATTTCGACCTGCTCAATTCCGGCAAGGTGCGGCTCTCGGTCGGTGCCGTCAACGTCAGGAAGGGCAACTTCAGGTACTTCGACACCGCGCATCAGCGCGAGCCGCTCGACGTGCGCCACGTCATGGCCAGCGGCGCGCTGCCGCCGGGCTTTCCGCCGGTCGAGATCGACGGCGAGTTCTACTGGGACGGCGGCATCGTCTCGAACACGCCGCTCCAGTACGTGCTCGACCAGCCGGGTCGGCGCGAGCGGCTGGTGTTCCAGGTCGACCTGTTCGCGGCGCGCGGCGAGATGCCGGCGACGATCGGCGAAGCGAACGAGCGCGAGAAGGACATCCGCTTTTCGAGCCGCACCCGCCTCAACACGACCTTCGAGCTGAGGCGGCAGGCGACGTTGCAGGCGGCCAAGCGACTCGTCGCCAAGCTGCCGGCGAGCCTGCGCGACGACCCCGACGCGAAGGCGCTGGCGGCCCTGCCCGCCGAGGCCGCCGTCTCGGTCGTCCACCTCATCTATCGCAGCAAGCACTACGAGAGTCAGTCGAAGGACTACGAGTTCTCGCGCGCCTCGATGACCGAGCACTGGGCCGCCGGCATGACGGACACGCAGACGACGCTCGAGGATCCGCGCTGGCTCAGCCGCGAGCAGCCGTCGCACGGCGTCCACGTCTTCGATTTCACGGCGCCCGACAAGCCTGTCGAGAAAACCGTCACCCCCACTTCTTCAGCGAGGACATTGTCGCCATGAGCAACCAACTGCAAGGCAGGATCGCCATCGTCACCGGCGCCGCGAGCGGCATCGGCAAGGAAATCGCCGTCACCTACGCGAACGAGGGCGCGAAGGTCGCGATCGCCGACATGAACCTCGCCGCCGCGCAGGCCGCCGCCGCCGAGATCGGCGCCGGCGCGATGGCGGTGGCGATGGACGTCACCGACGAGGCCCAGGTCAACGCCGCCGTCGCCGAGGTCGTCAGGGCCTGGGGCGGCGTCGACATCCTGGTCAGCAATGCCGGCATCCAGATCGTCCATCCGCTCGAGGAGTTCCCGTTCGCGGAGTGGAAGAAGATGATCGCGATCCACCTCGACGGCGCCTTCCTCACGACCAAGGCCTGCCTGCCGCACATGTACGCGTCGGGACGCGGCGGCAGCGTCATCTACATGGGCTCGGTCCATTCCAAGGAAGCGTCGGTGCTGAAGGCGCCCTACGTCGCCGCCAAGCACGGCCTGATCGGCCTGGCCAAGGTGATCGCCAAGGAAGGCGCCAAGCACAAGGTCCGCGCCAACGTGATCTGCCCCGGCTTCGTCCGCACGCCGCTGGTCGACAAGCAGATTCCCGAGCAGGCGCAGGCGCTCGGCATCAGCGAGGACGACGTCATCAAGAAGGTGATGCTGAAGGAGACCGTCGACGGCGAGTTCACGACCACCGCCGACGTCGCCGCGACCGCCCTCTTCTTCGCCGCCTTCCCGACCAACGCCCTCACCGGCCAGTCGCTGGTCGTCAGCCACGGCTGGTTCATGCAGTAGCGGCGCTGGCGCCGTACCATCGACGCCGTATGGACAGTCTCGATCTGCAGGTGCTCGAACAGGCCCGCGCCTGGCGCGAGCAAAGCCACGCCGTCTGGCTGGTGACGGTGATCGAGACCTGGGGCTCGGCGCCGCGCCCGCCCGGCGCGTTGCTGGCGATGCGCGACGACGGCCTCGTCGTCGGCTCGGTCTCGGGCGGCTGCGTCGAGGACGATCTCATCGACCGCGTTCGCAAGGGCGAGCGCGTCGCCACGCCCTCGCTCGTCAGCTACGGCGTGACCAAGGAAGAGGCGGCGCGCTTCGGCCTGCCGTGCGGCGGCAACCTGCGCCTGGTTCAGGAGCCGCTCGGAGACACCGCCTGGATCCGGGAGGTGCTCGAGCGCACCGCCCGCCACGAGCTCGTCGCCCGTGTCGTCGACCTCGGCGACGGCAGCGTCCGCGTCGAGCCGGCGCGGCGCGGCGAGGCGTTCGCCTTCGACGGCAAGACGATGCGCGCGCTCTACGGGCCGCGCTGGCGGATGCTCGTCATCGGCGCCGGCCAGCTGTCGCGCGCGCTCGCCCAGATGGCGCTCGGCCTCGATTTCGAGGTCGTCGTCTGCGACCCGCGCGAGGAGTACCACCTGACCTGGGACGTCCCCGGCACGACCTTCAGCACGGCGATGCCCGACGACCTCGCGGTCGAAATCCAGCTCGACCCGCACACCGCCGTCGTCGCCGTCACCCACGACCCGAAGCTCGACGACCTGGCGTTGCTCGAGGCGCTCAAGTCGCCGGCGTTCTACGTCGGTGCGCTCGGCTCGCGCGGCAACACCGCTAAGAGGAAGGAGCGGCTCGCCCTGTTCGACCTGACCGACGCCGAGATCGAGCGGCTGCACGGCCCGATCGGCCTCGACATCGGCAGCCGCACGCCGGCCGAGATCGCGGTCTCGATCCTGGCCGAGATCGTCGCCGTCAAGAACGGCGTCCCTCTGACGCAGAAGAAGCCGGTCGCGGCGGCCGCCTCGCATCGCTGACGCTGCCGGCGTGATCCGCTGGCTGAAGACCCCCGACGATCCGCTCCCGGATGCCGAGCGCGCCCTGCCGCGAACGAGCGACATCCCGGGGCTGGTCGCCGCCGGTGGCGAGCTGACGCCGCGCCGCCTGGCCGAGGCCTACGGCAAGGGCATCTTCCCCTGGTACAGCGACGGCCAGCCGATCCTTTGGTGGTCGCCCGACCCGCGCATGGTGCTGCTGCCGGCCGAGTTCAAGCTCAGCCGGTCGCTCAAGAAGACGCTGCGCCGCTTCATCGCCACGCCCGGCTCGGCGCTGCGCATCGACGCGGCGACGCGGCGCGTGATCGAGGCGTGCGCGGCGACGCCGCGCGGCGGCGAGAGCGGCACCTGGATCGTCGCCGAGATGATCGACGCCTACGCCGCCTGGCATGACCTCGGCCGCGTCCACAGCTTCGAGACCTGGATCGACGGCGAGCTCGCCGGCGGCCTCTACGGCGTCGCCATCGGCCGCATGTTCTTCGGCGAGTCGATGTTCGCCCACCGCACCGACGCGTCGAAGATCGCGCTGGCCGCGCTGGTGGCGTTCTGCCGCGCCCAGGGCATCGAGACCATCGACTGCCAGCAGCGGACGGCCCATCTCGCGTCGCTCGGCGGCCGCGAGATCGCGCGTAGCGAATTCCTGCGACGCCTCGGCACGTCTCTTGCACGCAGCGACGTGGTCGATTGGTCCTATGATTTGAGCTTGTGGGAGCAGCTGGGGCTCGACACGGCGACGGAGAGCGCCGGCGCCACCGCTTCCGAGGACATCCGCCCGTGACCCATCCGAAAGAGCTCCCGCTCGCCTCGCTGCAGTTCTACGCCACGGCGCCGTATCCGTGCAGCTATCTGCCCGGCCGCATGGCGCGCTCGCAGGTGGCGACGCCGAGCCACCTGATCCACGCCGACGCGTACTCCGGCCTGGTCGCCAACGGTTTTCGGCGCAGCGGCATGTTCACCTATCGCCCCTACTGCGACGGCTGCCGCGCCTGCCTGCCCCTGCGCGTCCCGGTCGCGACCTTCGTGCCGACGCGCAGCCAGCGGCGCGCCACGCGCGCGCACGGCCATCTCGAGGCGCGTGTCCTGCGCCTGTGCTTCGTCGCCGAGCATTACCAGCTCTACCTGCGCTACCAGGCCGGCCGCCACATCGGCGGCGGCATGGACCACGACTCGATCGACCAGTACACGCAATTCCTGCTGCAAAGCCGGGTCAATTCGCGCCTGGTCGAGTTCCGCGAGCCTTCGGCCGACGGCAACGGCGCCCTCAAGATGGTGTCGATCCTCGATGTCCTGAACGACGGCCTGTCGGCCGTCTACACCTTCTTCGAGCCCGAGCCGAAGACGAGCTACGGCACGTACAACGTGCTCTGGCAGATCGAGCAGACACGCCAGCTCGGCCTGCCCCATGTCTACCTCGGCTACTGGATCCACGGCAGCGGCAAGATGGCCTACAAGGCGCAGTTCGGACCGCACGAGCTCCTGATCGGCGGCGAGTGGCGCGGCGCCGACGCGGCGCAGGGCTGACGCGGATGGATTTCGACGTCACCCGCGAGCAGTGGATCGAGCGCTTCGCGATGCACCTGAGCCGGCTCGAGATCGGCGCCCTGCCGGAAGAGTTCCTCGATCTGGCGGCGCGGCGCTGGGAAACACGTGGCCAGATCGATGCCGAGACGGTCGCCGAAGAGGAATTCGCGAGCCGCCGGCACGCCGGCGCGACCGCGACCGTCGATTTCCAGAACACCCTCGGGCTCGGCGACGACGCGCGATTCGAGCGCACCGAGCGCATCCCGGTCGAGCGCATCCAGACGGCCGGCGAATACGTGCGCGACAACGACGAGTGGATCGCGCGCTGCGTCGCCCGCGTCCTCGCCCTCGATCCGATCATCAAGAGCGAGGAGGCCCGGCGTTCGGTCGGCGAGCTCGCCGAGCTCGAGCGCTGGCGCGTCATGAAACCCGAAGCCGCCGCCGAGCAGCTCTACACGCCGATCCGACCGCGATGAGCGCCGACGCCATGAGCGACGACGACGTCCGGGTGGTGGTGGTCGACGACGTCGCCGATGCCGCCGAGGTGCTCGCCGAGACGCTGTCGCTGAGCGGCTACAAGGTCTGGACCGCAACCGACGGCGCCGCCGCGCTCGCCCTCATCGAGGAGCGCAAGCCGCATTGCGTCCTGCTCGACATCGGCATGCCGGGAATGGACGGCAACGAGCTGACGCGGACGCTGCGCGCGCGCTACGGCGACGACATCGTCCTGATCGCCGTCACCGGCCGCGAGCACGACGACGAGCGCGTCTCCGACACCTTCGCGCGCGTCGACCATTACCTGCAGAAGCCGGTCGATCCCGACGTCCTGCGCAAGCTCCTGCCGCCGGTCAACGACTGATGCCCGCTCGGGAGCGGCGCCTCACTCGACCTCGAGCGTGCCCTTCATGTTCGAGTGGAGCGTGCACACGTAGGGATAGGTGCCGGCGCGCCGCGCCGTGAAGCGCCAGGATTTGCCGGCGGCGATCACGCCGGAGTCGAAGACGCCGGGCGCGGTGGCGGTGTGCGGGAACGGATCCTTGTTGGTCCAGACGACGACGTCGCCGCGCCGCACCTTCAGCGTCGCCGGACCGTAGAGCAGGCCCTGGATCGCGACTTCGTGCGTGCGGGCGCCGTCGGCCGCTGCCGCACCCGTCTGCGCCGCGAGGGCCGAGGCGGCGACGAGGAGGCCGGCGACGAGCGCGACCATGCTCGCCGGGCGCCGCATCGGCTCAGCCCTTCTTCGCAAGCGTCGCCTGCAGGCTCCTGGCGTGCTCGAGGTGAGCGACGAAGGCGGGCCGGACCGCGACCAGCAGAGCCTTCAGCTCGGCGTTCTGCGCGCTCGGAACGAGCGTCTTGTCGATCGCGTCGAGCACTTGCTGGTGGTAGGCGACCTCGTGGTCGACGTAAGCGCGATCGAAGGCAGCGCCGCTCAGCTTCTCGAGGTTCTTGACGTTGTCGGCGCCACCGGCCTTCAGGCTCTTGCTCGTGGCGTTGTCCTCGGGCGTGACCTTCAGCTTCGTGACCAGCGCCGCCGCCTGCTTGTTGACGCCGGAGTGGTCGGTGACCATCTGCTTGCCGAAGGCCTTGACCTCGGCGTTGCTTGCCTTGGTCTCGGCAAGCTTGCCGGCGTCGATGTCGACCTGGTTGGCGGTGACGACGATCGAGGCGATCTGGGCATCGCTCGGCGCCTGGGCCAGTGCGCTGCCGGCGAGCAATGCGAGCGCTGCCGCCGCGACGGTGATGAAGGTCTTCATTGGCAATCCTCCGGGGGTTTCGCACATGCGAGCCCGTTTGATGCCGGTCGCGACGCTGGCGTTCCGGCGCCCGGCGCCTGCGGTTCAGGCCGGCGCGGCGTCGAGAGCATCCAAGCGATCGAGCACGCCGGCGACGATGCGATCGCAGCGCGCGCCGGCGAAGCTGAAGACGTCGGCGGTCGCCATGTCCATTTCCTCGGCGAGCGAAGCGCGCAGCAGGGCGCGGGCGCGGAACACCCGCGTGCGCACGGTCGCCGCCGGGATCGCCAGGCACCGGGCGACTTCGTCGATCGTCATCTCCTCGACCTCGCGCAGCATGAAGGCGGTGCGAAAGGCGAGCGGCAGCGCGTCGATCTTGCGCTCGAGGAGGCGGCGCAGCTGGGCGCGCATCGCCCCGGCCTCGGGCGATGCGCCCTGCGCATCGTCGCCGGCCTGCTCCACCGGCGCGGCGTCGCCCGGGGCGCGGTCGTCGAGCAGCGCGACGACGTTGTCGCGGCGGCGCGAGCGCAGCCGACCGAGCGCCTGGTTGATGACGATTCGCGTCAGCCAGGTCGACAGGCGAGCCTCGCCGCGAAATTCAGGCAGATGCCGATAGGCAGACAGGTAGGCCTCCTGCAGCACGTCCTCGGCGTCGGCGTCGTCGCGAACGATCGCCCGCGCGGCGCGAAAGAGCGCCGAGTTGTGAAGGCGCATCAGCTGCTGGAAGGCAGTGCGCTCGCCGCCGACGATGCGGGCGACCAGCGTGGCGTCGTCGCCCGCATCGGCGACGGCAGCGCTTCCGGTCGTCGCTTCTCTCATCGGTCGTTGGATGCAACCGAAGGCGAGCCTGTTCCCGCCCTTCGTCGCGACGGAGCGCTTTCCGAGCTACCAGCCGCCGGCGTGGCCGACCTCGGCGTCGCTCTCGCGACGGCGCGGCGCCGGCCGCGATTCGGCCCAGCTGGCGACGAGCTCGAGCAGGTCCTGCGGGTCGGCCGGCTTCGTCAGGTGATGGTCGAAGCCGGCCTCGCGGGCGCGCTGCCGGTCCGAAGGCTGACCGTAGCCGGTCAGCGCGATGAGGCACGACGATCGGGTCTCGGGCGTGTTGCGCAGGCCGGCCGCGACGGCGTAGCCGTCCATCCCCGGCAGGCCGATGTCGAGCAGGACGACCTCGGGCGCGAAGACCGGCGCCGAGGCGAGCGCGTCGGCGCCGTTGCCGACCGTCTTGACCTCGTGGCCGCTCATCTCGAGCAGGACGGCGGTGGCGACGGCGGCGTCGTGGTTGTCGTCGACGACGAGGATGCGGCAGCCGACGGGGTGCCTGGCCGCGACCGCCGCCGCGATCGACGGCGCCGCGACGTCGCCGACGCCGACGAGACACGGCAGCGCGACGCGAAACTCGGAGCCCCGCCCGGCCCCGGCGCTATTGGCGGTGACGGTGCCCTGGTGCATCGCGACGAGCCGGTGGACCAGCGTCAGGCCGACGCCGAGGCCGCCCTGGCTGCGGTCGAGAGAACGCTTGCCCTGCTCGAACAGCTCGAAGACGTTGGGCAGCAGATCGGGATCGATGCCCATGCCGTTGTCGCGGACCGCGATCACCGCGTGGCCGTCCGGCGGCGCGACGAGCGAGAGCTCGATCAGGCCGCCCTCGTCGGTGTACTTGGCGGCGTTGTTGAGCAGGTTGGAGACCACCTGCGAGAGGCGCGCGAAGTCGCCGCGCAGCATCACCGGCGCCTCCGGGATCGCGGTCGTGAGCCGGTGCCGGCGCCCTTCGATGAACGGCCGTGCCGTCTCGACCGCCTGGGCGATCACCGAGCGCAGGTCGAGCGGCTCGGTCTGCAGGGCGATCTTCCCCTGGCTGATTCGCGCCACGTCGAGCAGGTCCTCGACGAGGCGCGTCAGCTGCGCCACCTGGCGCCCGGTCACTTCCATCGCCCATGCGAGCTTGGGCTCGGGCGGCGCGAGGCGGTGGATCACCTCGAGCGCGGTGCGGATGGGGGCGAGCGGGTTGCGCAGCTCGTGCGAGAGCATCGCCAGGAACTCGTCCTTGCGCCGGTTCGTCGCCTGCAGCAGCGCCTCGACGCCGCGCCTTTCCTCGATCTCCATCTGCAGGGTTCGATACAGGCGGGCGTTCTCGAGGGCGATCGCCGAGCGCTCGACCAGCTCGGCGATGCTCGCCCGATCGGCGTCGCCGATCGGGCGAAGGCGGATCGCGCCGACGACGCGGGCGGCGCTGACGAGCGGCAGCACCATCATCGCCTCGGCCGGCGCGTCGGTCGTCGGCGCGGCGCCGAGCGGATCGACGGCCGCGGCCGCGGCCAGCGCCGCCGCCTCGACGGCGTCGAGGTCGCCGGCGTCGCGCCGGTGGAGGCGCGCCGCACCGTCGGCGCCGACCGCGCAGGCGAGAACGAGATCGAACTCGCCGCCCTCATCGCAGAGCGCCAGCGTCGCCTCGGTCGCGAACCGCGGCACGAGCATCTCCAGCAGCTGGCGGGCGGCGACTTCCGAGTCGAGCGAGGCGCCGAGGACGCGGCTCGCGTCCGACAGGAAGAGCGAGCGGCGCGTGTTCGCCTCGGCCACCGAGCGCGCCGCTTCCGCGGCAGCGAGGGCGACGCGCTCGTTGGCGTGCCGGCGCAGCCGGCGCTGCGTCAGGTGCAGGTCGACGAAGACCTTGACCTTCGAGCGCAGGATGTCGGGGACCACCGGCGACAGGATGTAGTCGACCGCGCCGAGCGAGTAGCCGCGGATGGTCTGCATCTCGTCGGCGTACGACGTGACGAAGATGATCGGCGTGTGCGCCGAGCGCTTGTACTGGCGGATCAGGTTCGCCGTCTCGAAGCCGTCGATGTCGGGCATGTTGACGTCGAGCAGGACGGCGGCGAACTCGGTCCTGAGGATTTCCTTCAGCGCCTCGGCGCCCGAGCGCGCGCACACCAGGTCGTGGCCGAGGTCCTCGAGCACGGTCTTGAAGACGAGGAGCTTTTCGGGCAGGTCGTCGACGATGAGGATGCTGGCGCGCTCGCCATCGTCTTCGACCGGCGGGTCGAATTCCGTGCTCAGCGGCACAGCCAGCCTCTCAGCACCGCCAGAAGGTGCATCGGGTCGACCGGCTTGGAGAGGTAGTCCCACGCGCCCGCCTCGATGCATTTCTTGCGGTCGCCCTTCATCGCCTTGGCGGTCACCGCGACCATCGGCAGCTCGCGGCCGCGCGGCAGCTTCCTGATCTCCTGCATCGTCGCGATGCCGTCCATCTCCGGCATCATGATGTCCATCAGGATGATGTCGATGCTCGGGTCCGACTGGACCAGCCGGATCGCCTCGCGCCCGTTGTCGGCCGAGACGATGATCATCCCCTCGTTGTCGAGGACGGTGGCGAGGGCGAAGATGTTGCGCATGTCGTCGTCGACGAGCAGCGCCTTCTTGCCCTGGAGCGCACGATGGGCGCCGTGCACGGCCTCGACGGCGTCGCGCTCTCGCTCCGACATGAGCGCCGGGCTGCGATGCAGGAGGAACGCCGCCTGGGCCAGGGTCGTCTCGAGCGAATCGGCGGTGCGCAGCGCGAAGGCGCGATGCGACTGGCGCCAGCCGCCGTGGCCGGCCGACGATCCGCTGCCGTGCAGCACGATCGGCAGCTGGCAGGTCGCGCCGCGCCGCTCCATCGCCTCGATCACGTCCTCCGGGCCGAACTCCTGCAGCGAGTCGTCGACGATCAGGCAATCGGCGTCGCTGAGCGCGGCGCGGACGGCGTCCGCGTTCTCGGCGACGATCGTGCGCACGTCGCTGCCCAGCGACTCGAGCAGCTGCGCCCGCAGCGGCGACGAGGGCATGGCGACGACGAGGTTGCGGACCGTCCGCTCGCAGTAGCCGTAGAGCTCGGCGACGGCGTCGTCGACCTCGTCCTTCGACTGCAGCGGCTTGGCGAGGAAGCCCATCGCGCCGGCCTGCAGCGCCCGCTCGCGCGAGTCGTCGGTCGAGACGACGCAGATCGGGATGTGGCGCGTCAGCACGTCGGTCTTCAGCCGGTCGAGGATGCGCCAGCCCTGCATGTCGGGCAGCGAGATGTCGAGCGTGATCACCGACGGATGGAACTCGCGCGCCATGGTCAGGGCGCCCGCGCCGGTGTTGCTGACGAGGCCCTTGAAGCCGGCGAGCCGCGCCGCGTCGAGGAGGACCTTGGCGAACGAGAGGTCGTTCTCGACCGCGAGCAGGACGCGATCGCCGCTGCCGATCGAATCGCGGTCGTCCTCGGCGACGTTGGCGAAGATCGTGCCCTCCTCGCCTTCGCCTTCGTCGGCCTCGCCGGCGTGAACGGCCATGCCGGTGAAGGCGCCGCGGCGGATGAGGCCGGCGCCGTCGGCGTCGGCGGGCATGACGCGCTGGTGGCGGGCGTTGCGCGCCGGGTTGTAGCTCTGCGGCAGGTACAACGTGAACGTACTGCCGGCGCCCGGCTTGCTGACCAGCCTGATCTCGCCGCCGAGGAGGCGCGACAGCTCGCGGCTGATCGCCAGGCCGAGGCCGGTGCCGCCGTACTTGCGCGAGGTCGATCCGTCGGCCTGCTGGAAGGCCTCGAAGATGATCTGCTGCTTGTCGGGCGAGATGCCGATGCCGGTGTCGGCGACCGAGAAGGCGATCACCTGGCTGGCGTGGCGCAGCTCGTCGTTGTCGGCCGACCAGCCGCCGTCGGCGGTCGAGATCGCGAACGACACCGAGCCCTGGTGCGTGAACTTGAAGGCGTTCGAGAGCAGGTTCTTGATGATCTGCTGCAGCCGCTTGACGTCGGTGATGAGCGACTTGGGCAGCGGCTGCTCGATGTCGATCCTGAAGTCGAGGTGCTTCGACTCGGCGAAGTGGCGGAAGCTCCGCTCGATCGACCGGTGCAGGTCGTCGATGCGGACCTCGCTGACGTCGACCGCGACCGTCCCCGACTCGATCTTCGACAGGTCGAGGATGTCGTTGATCAGCATCAGCAGGTCGTTCCCGGACGAGTGGATCGTCTTCGAGAACTCGACCTGCTTGCCGCTGAGGTTGCCGTCCGGGTTCTTGCAGAGCTGGTCCGAGAGGATCAGCAGGCTGTTGAGCGGCGTGCGCAGCTCGTGCGACATGTTGGCGAGGAACTCGGACTTGTACTTCGAGGTCAGCGCGAGCTGCTCGGCCTTTTCCTCGAGCGCCTGGCGCGCCTGCTCGACCTCCTGGTTCTTGCGCTCGACCTCCTGGTTCTGGTGCGCGAGAAGCCGCGCCTTTTCCTGCAGCTCCTCGTTGGTCTGCTGCAGCTCCTGCTGGCGGCTCTGCAGCTCCTCGGCGAGCGACTGCGACTGGGTCAGCAGGTCTTCCGTGCGCGAGTTCGCCTCGATCGTGTTGATGACGATGCCGATCGATTCCGTGAGCTGCGCGAGGAAGGCCTCGTGCACCGGGTTGAACCGCTGCAGCGACGCCAGCTCGAGGACGCCGCGGACCTCGCCTTCGAAGACGACCGGCAGGACCATCACGTCCATCGCCGCGTTCTCCGAGAGGCCCGAGGCGACGCGAAACGCCGCCGAGGGCACGTTGGTGAGGAGGATGCGCTCCTTGTCGATCGCGCACTGGCCGACCAGGCCTTCGCCGAGGTTGACGACCTTGCCGTGCGTCGGCTGGCCGCCAGAGGCGTAGCTCGCGAAGAGGCGCAGCTGCGGCACCTCGGTCGCCGTGCTCAGCACGTAGAACTCGGCCTGCTGCACCCCGACCACCGGCGCCAGCTCGGAGAGGATCAGCTGGCCGACCGTGACCAGGTCCTTCTGTCCCTGGAGCATGCGGCTGAACTTGGCGAGGTTGGTCTTCAGCCAGTCCTGCTCGGTGTTCTTCTGCGTCGTGTCCTTGAGGTTTCGGATCATCTCGTTGATCGTGTCCTTCAGCGACGCGACCTCGCCCTGCGTTTCGACCGTGATCGACCGCGTCAGGTCGCCCTGCGTCACCGCGGTCGCGACCTCGGCGATCGCGCGCACCTGCGTCGTCAGGTTGGCGGCGAGCTCGTTGACGTTCTCGGTCAGGCCCTTCCACGTGCCGGCCGCGCCCGGCACCTTGGCCTGACCGCCGAGCTTGCCCTCGACGCCGACCTCGCGCGCGACTGTCGTCACCTGGTCGGCGAAGGTCGCGAGCGTGTCGGTCATGCCGTTGATCGTCTCGGCCAGCGCCGCGATCTCGCCCTTCGCCTCCACGGTGAGCTTTCGCTTCAGGTCGCCGTTGGCGACCGCGGTCACGACCTTGGCGATGCCGCGCACTTGGCCGGTCAGGTTGCCCGCCATGAAGTTGACGTTGTCGGTCAGGTCCTTCCACGTTCCGGAGACGCCGCGCACCTGCGCCTGCCCGCCGAGGCGGCCTTCGGTGCCGACCTCGCGCGCGACCCGCGTCACCTCCGCGGCGAACGACGAGAGCTGATCGACCATCGTGTTGATCGTCGCCTTGAGCTCGAGGATCTCGCCCTTGACGTCGACCGTGATCTTCTCGGACAGGTTGCCGGCCGCGACCGCCTTCGTCACGTCGGCAATGTTGCGGACCTGGGACGTGAGGTTCGACGCCATCAGGTTGACCGAGTCGGTCAGGTCCTTCCACGTTCCCGCGACGCCCTGCACGTCGGCCTGGCCGCCGAGCTTGCCCTCGGTGCCGACCTCGCGCGCGACCCGTGTCACCTCGGCAGCGAACGAGCGCAGCTGGTCGACCATCGTGTTGATGGTGTTCTTGAGCTCGAGGATCTCGCCCTTGACGTCGACCGTGATCTTCTTCGAGAGATCGCCGGCCGCGACCGCCGTCGTCACCTCGGCGATATTGCGGACCTGTGACGTCAGGTTGCCGGCCATGAAGTTGACCGACTCGGTCAGGTCCTTCCAGGTGCCGGCGACGCCCTGCACGTCGGCCTGGCCGCCCAGGATGCCTTCGGTGCCGACCTCGCGCGCGACCCGCGTCACCTCGGCGGCGAACGACCGGAGCTGGTCGACCATGGTGTTGATCGTGTTCTTCAGCTCCGAGATCTCGCCCTTGACGTCGACGGTGATCTTCTTTGAGAGGTCGCCGGCCGCGACCGCCGTCGTCACCTCGGCGATGTTGCGCACCTGAGACGTCAGGTTGCCGGCCATGAAGTTGACCGACTCGGTCAGGTCCTTCCAGGTTCCCGCGACGCCCTGCACGTCCGCCTGGCCGCCGAGCTTGCCTTCGGTTCCTACTTCGCGCGCGACCCGCGTCACTTCGGCGGCGAACGACGAGAGCTGGTCGACCATCGTGTTGATCGTGTTCTTCAGCTCCGAGATCTCGCCCTTGACGTCGACGGTGATCTTCTTCGACAGGTCGCCTGCCGCAACCGCCTTGGTCACGTCGGCGATGTTGCGCACCTGAGACGTCAGGTTGCCGGCCATGAAGTTCACCGACTCGGTCAGGTCCTTCCACGTCCCCGCGACGCCCTGCACGTCGGCCTGACCGCCGAGCTTGCCCTCGGTGCCGACCTCGCGCGCGACCCGCGTCACTTCGGCAGCGAACGACCGCAGCTGGTCGACCATCGTGTTGATGGTCGCCTTGAGCTCGAGGATCTCGCCCTTCACGTCGACGGTGATCTTCTTCGAGAGGTCGCCGGCCGCGACCGCCTTGGTCACGTCGGCGATGTTGCGCACCTGCGAGGTCAGGTTGCCGGCCATCGAGTTGACCGAATCGGTCAGGTCCTTCCACGTGCCGGAGACGCCCTTCACTTCCGCCTGTCCGCCCAGGCGCCCTTCGGTGCCGACCTCGCGCGCGACGCGAGTCACCTCCGCAGCGAACGACGACAGCTGGTCGACCATCGTGTTGATCGTCGCCTTGAGCTCGAGGATCTCGCCCTTGACGTCGACCGTGATCTTCTCCGAGAGGTTGCCGGCCGCGACCGCCTTGGTCACGTCGGCGATGTTGCGCACCTGCGAGGTCAGGTTCGACGCCATCGAGTTCACCGAGTCGGTCAAGTCCTTCCACGTGCCGGCGACGCCCTGCACGTCGGCCTGGCCGCCGAGCTTGCCTTCGGTGCCGACCTCGCGCGCGACTCGCGTCACTTCGGCAGCGAACGACCGGAGCTGGTCGACCATGGTGTTGATCGTGTTCTTCAGCTCCGAGATCTCGCCCTTGACGTCGACCGTGATCTTCTTCGAGAGGTCGCCGGCCGCGACCGCCGTCGTCACCTCGGCGATGTTTCGCACCTGAGACGTCAGGTTGGCGGCCATGTAGTTGACCGACTCGGTCATGTCCTTCCAGGTTCCCGCGACGCCTTGCACATCGGCCTGGCCGCCCAGCTTGCCCTCGGTGCCGACCTCGCGCGCGACCCGTGTCACCTCAGCCGCGAACGACGAGAGCTGATCGACCATGGTGTTGATCGTCGCCTTCAGCTCCAGGATCTCGCCCTTGACGTCGACGGTGATCTTCTTCGACA
>DASYKC010000236.1:0-2952 GCA_035995885.1 Caldimonas sp.
ACCGCCTCGAGGAGGCCGAGCGCGACCTGCTCGAGGTCGGTGCTGTCGACGCCGGCGTTGACGAGGACGAGGTCGAAGCGATTGGTTGCGCCGATCAGCCAGCGCGCGCCGACGAGGCGATCGCCGGGCAGGCCGAGGGCGAGGCGGGCGCGCGCGCCGCCGACCGGCGCGTGGCCGGCGACGACCGAGAACGCCGGCTTGATCAGCACGCCGCCGGCATCGATGCTCGCCGGGCCGATGCCGAGTTCGAACGAGGCGAGGCCGCTCGCATCGAGCGTCAACGCGAGATGCGCCCGATCGATCGCCGGCACGCCGGCGAGGTCGCCGACGACGCGGACGGCGAGCGGCGACGGCGTCACGCCGAGCGTGAAGCCGCCGGCGGTGATGCGCAGCTCGCCGGCCGTGAACATCGCGCTCGCGCCGCCCGGCAGCAGCGGCGCGATCGCCTGCGCGATGCCGTCGAGCGCGGCCGCGAGCAGCGTCGGCAGCCGCGCCGCCAGTGCCGCCGCCGGGTCGGCTGCCCACGCCTGCAAGGCCGTCGCCTGGAAGTGGCCGCCGCTCCGCAAGGCCATCGCATCGCCGAGGCGAACGACGAGCGTGCCGACGTCGCCTTCGATGCCGGCGTGCGGCTGCAGGTCGGCCAGCGCATCGAGGACGAGCGGCAGCGCCTGCGTCACGGCCGACGCGGCGAGCTGGCCGAGGCCGGCCGGATTCGGGAACAGCGCGAGGTCGGCGCCGGCGGCCGGGCGCAGGAACACGCGCAGCTGGTCGGCGAGGACGACGTGGACCGCCGAGCGGCCGGCGCTCGGCGACGGCACGCCGACGTAGACGTCGACGCCGGCGCGCGCCGCCGCGTTGGCGGCAAGGACGAGCTGGAACGTGCCGCCGGCGACGAGCCGGCCGGCGGCGCCGAGCGGCAGCTCGAAGGCGCTGGTGTCGACGGCAAGGCCGAGGCGGGCGCTGCCCGAAGCGTCGGCGTCGGCGCGCAGCGTCACGCCGGGCGCGAGCGCCCACGTGCCGGCGACGCCGCCGGCGTTGGCGACGCCGAGGAGCGGCCGCAGCGCGTCGAGCAGCGCGACCAGCTTCGCCGGCGCGAAGGCGGCGCCGAGGCCGAGCGCTGCTTCGCTGCGCAGCCACGCCGCGGCGTCGGCGAACAGCGCAGCGGGAAGGAGGACGCGGCGCGCGCCGTCCGGGTCGGCCGCGCCGAGCAGGCCGACGACCGCGAGCGCGGCATCGATGATCGGCCGCGCCGTGTCGTCGAGGCCGCGCAGGCCTTCGAGCGCCTGCCGCGTCAGCTCGGCGGGAATGAGGCGCGCCAAGGCGCGCTCGAGCGCCGCCGGTTGCGGGTTCGGCCAGAGCTCGAGCTCATCGGCGACGGCCGCGCCGGGCCGCGACCAGGCGAGGGCGAGCCGCAGCGACCGGTCGAGGACAAGGGCGATGCCGCCGGTGATCGCCACGCTGCCCGCGGCGGCGCCGATCCGCACCGAGCCGTCGACGACGCCGCTCGCGGCGAAGACGAGGCGGCCTTGCCAGCCGAACCAGCCGAAGGCATCGGCGCCTGCGCCGACGCCGGTGCCTGCGGTCGCGCCGACGCTGAGGTCGACGCGCCACGGCGGCGCGAACGAGATGCGCGCCGCGAGCGGGCCGGCGGCGACGAGCACCTCGCCGTCGGCGGCGTCGGCGCCTTGCGGCCAGAGCGCGCGCAAGGCGGCGACGAGGGCGCTGCGCGACGTCGCCTCGGCGACGAGGCTGCGCAGCCGCGCGCCGGCGTCGTTGAGAAGGTGCTCGATCGCGTCGGGAACGCTGCCGCCGGCGGCGTCGATCGCGCCGAGCGCGCGCAGAAGAAGGCGCAACGCCGCGCCCGCGCCGCTGGTCTCGGCGCCGAGCGCCTGGGCGACGCCTGAGAGGAGGACGCGCGCCTCGGGCAGCAGCGTCGTCGCCGCATCGAAGCCGGGCAGCGAGACCGGCAGCGTTCCCGCCTGCAGGCGCCAGCGCTCGCGAACGAGGTCGAAGACGCGCGCCTCATGCAGGGTGATCGACGCGCTCGCCGCCGCGCCGCCGTCGAGCGGCAGCTCGAGGTCGAGGCTGACGCGACGCAGGTGATGCGGCACCGGCGCGCCCGGCGCGCGGCCGGGGTCGGGGCCGCCGAGCAGCCAGGCACCGCCGGCGCGGCCGACGCCGAGATGGACGCGCAGCGTTCTTTCGGTCGCGAGGTGGACGCCGGCGTCGTCGACGCGCAGCTCGCCGATGACGATGTCGGCGCGGCCGTCGACGCGCAGCGATCCGGCCGGCGCGGCCGGCGTCGCGAGCGTCGCGGCGAGGGCGAGGACCAGGCGGTCGGGCGGCGCGACCGGCGCCGCGAGCGCCGCCTGCGCGCGCAGCGCCGCGCGGTCGGTGACCCCGGCCGCGACGATCGCGGTGATGGCGCGCGCGACCGCGTCGGCGCCGACTTCGCCGAACAGCATGTGCACGGCGAGGCCGGCGCGCGGCGACCCGAACGGCAGCGACGGCGGGCGCAGCTCGCGCCCGGGGTCGTCGGCTTCGATCAGCGCGGCGAGCGCGCCGACGAGGCCGCGGCCGAGATGGAGGTCGGGGTCGTCGCCGAGCTCGTCGCTCTCGTCGGCCGGCAGGGTCGGTAGCAGCCGCTGCAGCAGGCGCAGCGCATCGGCGGCGGGCGCGGCATCGAGAACCTGGAGCGACACCGCGTCGAGCGGCGTGCCGGCGGTGACGAGCGCGGTCACGCCGGCGACGGCCTCGGCAGCGCGCCGCGCCGCGTGGCCGGCGCTCGCATCGGCGACCAGCGCGAGGCCGCCGCCGAGGCCGGCGAACGCAGCGACGATGCCGGCGATGCGGTCGGCCTGGCCCTGGATGCCGTCCTCGTCGCCGGCGCCGGCGCCGGCACGGCACGCGTCGCGACCGCCGAGGGCGAGGTACCAGTCGCCTGTCGCGGCG
>DASYKC010000237.1:0-3194 GCA_035995885.1 Caldimonas sp.
TGATGATGAGCGGGAGCGTCTGCTTGGCGCCCTGCCCCATCTGGTCCATCATGTTCTCGAGGTTCGCGGCCTGGCGGCGCGCGAGCTTGACGTCGCGGTACTTGCCCTGGCGGAAGGTCGCGATCTCGCGCGCCCGGCGCTCGTCGCCGAGCACCATGAACTCGTCGCCCGCCTGCGGCACCTCGGTCATGCCCTGGATCTCGACCGGGATCGACGGGCCGGCCTCGTTGACCGGCTTGCCGTCCTCGTCGAGCATCGCGCGGACGCGGCCGAAGCTCGATCCCGCGAGGACGATGTCGCCGCGCTTGAGCGTGCCGCTCTGCACCAGCACCGTCGCGACCGGGCCGCGGCCCTTGTCGAGCTGCGCCTCGATCACGAGGCCCTTGGCCATCGCATCCTTCGGCGCCTTCAGCTCAAGCACCTCGGCCTGAAGAAGCACCTGCTCGAGCAGCTGGTCGACGCCCTGCCCGGTCTTGGCCGAGACGCCCACGAACGGCGAGTCGCCGCCGAAGTCTTCCGGCACGACCTGCTCGGCGACGAGCTCGCTCTTGACCCGCTCGATGTTCGCCTCGGGCTTGTCGATCTTGTTCATCGCCACGACGATCGGCACGCCGGCGGCGCGCGCATGGGCGATCGCCTCCTTGGTCTGCGGCATGACGCCGTCGTCGGCGGCAACGACGAGGATGACGATGTCGGTCGCCTTGGCGCCGCGCGCGCGCATCGCCGTGAAGGCGGCGTGGCCCGGCGTGTCGAGGAAGGTGATCATGCCGCGCGGCGTGTCGACGTGGTACGCGCCGATGTGCTGCGTGATGCCGCCCGCCTCGCCCGCGGCGACGCGGCTGGTGCGGATGTAGTCGAGCAGCGACGTCTTGCCGTGGTCGACGTGGCCCATGACGGTGACCACCGGGGCGCGCGATTCCGAGGCGTGCTCGCCTTCGACCTCGGTTTCCTCGAGGAAGGCTTCGGGATCGTCGAGCTTGGCGGCGAGCGCCGTGTGGCCCATTTCCTCGACGACGATCATCGCCGTCTCCTGGTCGAGCTGCTGGTTGATCGTGACCATCTGGCCCAGCTTCATCAGCTGCTTGATGACCTCGGACGCTTTCACCGACATCTTGTGGGCGAGGTCGGCCACCGAGATCGTCTCGGGAATGTGCACCTCCTGGGCCTGGAATTCGGCCGGTGCGACGAAGCTGCTCGGCGCACCGTCGTTGCGGTCGCCGCGCCGGCCGGCACGCGGCGCGCGCCAGCCGGCCCGTCCGGCGCCCGGCGCGCCGCGCGGCGCGGCCTTGAGCGCCCGCTTCTTGGCGGCGTCGTCGGCCCAGCTCGACGAGAGCTTCTCCGACTTGATCGACTTCTTGTCGCCCGGCTTGGCGACGGTCGCCGCCGTCGTGCCCGGCGCGCCCGCCTTCTTGTGGATCGTTCCCTTGATCGCTTCCTTGGCCGGCTCGGCCGGCTTGGCCTCCTCGGGCTTCTTCGCGACGAGAACCTTCTTCGGGCCCGACATCATGTTGCGGATGGCGGCGGCTTCGTCCTCGGCGGCCTTGCGGCGCTTGGCCAGGTCGGCGGCGCGCTGCTTCTCCTCGTTCTCGACGGTGCCGGCCTTGACGACGCGGAATGCCGGCTTGGCGGCCTCGGCGGGCACATCGGCGGCCGCAGGTGCCGGCGCCGGTTCGGCGGCGGCGGCAGCCGCTGCGGCCGCTGCAGCGGCCTTGGCCGCCTTGGCGCTCGGCTTCGGCGCGGCGGCCAGAGCTGCGGCCGCGGCCGCAGCTTCCACCGCGGCGGCTTCGCGCGCACGCGCCTGCGCCGCCTCGAGCACCTCGCGCTCGGCGCGTTCATGCTCCTCGCGCTGGTGCCGCTGCGCGGCGAGCTCTTCTTCCTGCACGCGCAGGCGCTCGGCCTCGGCGTGGGCCTCTTCCTCGCGCCGGCGCAGCTCTTCCTCGTGCGCCTCGGCGCTGGCGCTGTCGTCGGCGGGCGCCGAGACCTCGTCGCGCTTGACGAAGGTGCGCTTCTTGCGCACCTCGACCTGGATCGTGCGCGCCTTGCCGCTCGAATCGGCCTGCTTGATCTCGCTCGTCGACTTGCGCGTCAGCGTGATCTTCTTGCGCTCGCCGCTCGCGGCGGTGCCGTGCGCGGTGCGCAGGTGATCGAGCAGGCGGGCCTTGTCGCTCTCGGTGACCGAGTCGCTGGTCGACGCCTTGCCGACGCCGGCCGACTTCAGCTGCTCGAGCAGCGCCGCGGGCGGGCGATTGAGCTCGGCGGCGAGTTGGGCGACGGTTGTCGATGCCATGTATGTCTATCCTTGCGTGGTCGTTTCTTGCGCCGCAGAGGCCGGCGCGATCGTGGCTTGCGCGGCCGCTTGTTCGGCCTGCGCTGCATTTTCTTGCGCCGCGGCCTCGGCTGCAAACCAGTGCTCGCGCGCCTTCATGATCAGCGCCTTGGCGGCCTCGGCGTCGATCTCGGTCATCTCGACCAGCTCGTCGACCGCCAGGTCGGCGAGCTCGTCGCGGCTGTGCACGCCGCCCTTCTCGAGCTTGGCGATCAGCTCCGGCGTCAGGCCGTCGAAGTCGTTCAAGTCCTGGGACACCTCGGTGGCGTTGTTCTCGCGGGCGATGTCCATCGTCAGGAGGGCGTCCTTGGCGCGGGTGCGCAGCTCGTTGACCGTGTCCTCGTCGAAGCTGGCGATCTCCAGCATCTCCTGCATCGGCACGTAGGCGACTTCCTCGAGGCTCGAGAAGCCCTCGGCGATCAGGATGTCGGCGACCTCGACGTCGACGTCGAGCTTGTCGACGAAGAGCTTGCGAACGCTGTCCGATTCCTCGGCCTGCTTCGACGCCGATTCCTCGGCCGACATGATGTTGATGCGCCAGCCGGTCATCTCCGACGCGAGCCGCACGTTCTGGCCGCCGCGGCCGATCGCGATCGCGAGGTTCTCCTCGTCGACGACGACGTCCATCGCGTGGCGCTCCTCGTCGACGACGATCGACTGCACGTTCGCGGGCGCGAGCGCGCCGATGACGAATTGCGCCGGGTCTTCCGACCAGAGGACGATGTCGACGCGCTCGCCGGCGAGCTCGTTGGTGACCGCGTTGACTCTGCTGCCGCGGACGCCGACGCAGGTGCCGATCGGATCGACCCGGCGGTCGTGCGAGACGACCGCGATCTTGGCGCGCGATCCGGGATCGCGGGCGCACGAC
>DASYKC010000238.1:0-6421 GCA_035995885.1 Caldimonas sp.
GACGAGCGTGTCGAAGGCGGCGCGGATGCCGGCCGGCTGGTCGACCGCGACCTGCTCGCTGATCGACAGGTGCATCGACAGGTGCAGGAACGGGTTCTCGCGGCCGGCTTCGGCCGGATACGTCGCGGCGCGCGCCGCTTCCGCGTCGGCGAGGTCGGGGCCGTATTCCGGATGCGCCTCGATCCAGTCGGCGGCGATCGTCTCGAGCGGCGTCAGCGGCAGCCGCTCGGCGCGCTTGCGGTGCGCGGCGACGAAGAAATCGCGAACGTCGCTCTGCGTCGGTGCGAACATGGCCCGATTGTCGGGCGATCCTTCAGCGCAGCCGAACGCTGCCGACGAAACCCTGCGATGCGCGTCGGGCGAAGCGCCCGGACAATCGGCGATTGCCATCCGCTGGCCCAGCTTCGGCCGCCCCGTCATGAACGTCGACACCGAACAGCTTTTCGACCGCGCCCGTACCCAGAACGGCTTCACCAGCGAGCCGGTCTCGGACGAGCTGCTGCACCGCCTCTACGAGATGATGAAGTGGGGGCCGACCTCGGCCAACTGCTCGCCGGCGCGGATCGCCTTCGTCCGCTCGGCGGCCGCGAAGGAGCAGCTGCTCGGCTGCGTCTCGCCCGGCAACGTCGAGAAGACGCGCCTGGCGCCGGTGACGGCGATCATCGGCACCGACATGGCGTTCTACGAGAAGCTGCCGTTCCTGTTCCCGCACGCCGACGCGAAGTCGTGGTTCGTCGGCAAGAAGGAGTTCGCCGACACGACCGCATTTCGCAACTCGAGCATCCAGGGCGGCTACTTCATCATCGCCGCGCGCGCCCTCGGCCTCGACTGCGGGCCGATGAGCGGCTTCGATCACGCCAGGATCGACGAGGCGTTCTGGGCCGGGACGACGGTGCGAACCAACTTCATCTGCAACCTCGGCCACGGCGACCCGTCGAAGCTCTTCTCACGCAGCCCGCGCCTGTCGTTCGCCGAAGCCTGCCGGATCGAATGACGATGGGCGGCGCCGCTGGCGACGATCGCTCGCGGCCTCGCGGCCGCCGTCGCGTCGTTCTCGCCCTCGGCGCGGGTGCCGGCTTCGCCCTGACCGGCGCGTTCGCCCAGGGCCTGCGCCAGCTCGTCGGCGCCACCTCCGCGCCGATCGCGAGCGACGGCCGGCCGGCGCTGCGCGGCCGCGCGCCGGCGATCTTCGTCGGCCACGGCTCGCCGATGAACGCGCTGCAGGACAACCGCTTCACCCGGACGCTGCAGCGCTGGGGCCACGAGCTCGGCCTGCCACGCGCCGTCGTCGTCGTCTCGGCGCACTGGCTGACGCCGCGCAGCACGCGCGTCTCGACGGCGAGCGAGCCGGAGACGATCCACGACTTCGGCGGCTTTCCGGCCGAGCTGCAGGCGATGCGCTATCCGGCGCCGGGCGCGCCGGCGCTGGCAGCGGCGACGGCGGCGCGTCTGGGTCCGCGCGCGATCGGCAGCGACGCGCAGCGCGGCCTCGACCACGGCGCCTGGACCGTCCTGCACCGGCTCTATCCCGCCGCCGACGTGCCCGTGTTCCAGGTTTCGATCGACATCGCCCAGCCCGGCGCCTATCACCTCGCCGTCGGCCGCGCCCTCGCGGCCTTGCGCGACGACGGCGTCCTCGTCCTCGGCAGCGGCAACATCGTCCACAACCTCGGCGCGACCGAGCGCGGCGCCGGCGAGAGCGCGCACGGCGCGACCGCCTGGGCGGAAGATTTCGACCAGCAGGCCAAGCGCGCGCTCGATGCCGGCGATCGCGGCGCGCTGGCGGCGTATCAGCAGCTGAGCCCGGCCGCGCCGCTCGCGGTGCCGTCGCCCGATCACTACTACCCGATGCTCTACGCGCTCGGCGCGGCGCGGCCCGACGAAGCGGTGCGCCATGTCTTCGAGGGCTTCCAGGCCGGCACGCTGAGCATGCGCTGCCTGCAATGGGGCTAGCGCCGCCCGGGCCGGCGCGGCGACGAGACCGCTAGGGCTCGGCCGCGCCGCTCCAGCCGGCGCGGGCCTGCCTTTCGGCGGCCTGCTGGCGCTCGAGCGCGAACAGCTCCTCGAGCTGCTGGCGGCCCTGCTTGGCGGCGGCGATGAGGCGTGCCTCGTCCTTGCGGTGCGGCGCGATCGCCGCCAGCTGGGCGACGTTGTGGCGGCGAAAGCGCAGCGCCAGGTTGCGCGCCTGGTGCGGCAGCCAGCCGAGCTGCTCGAGCGCGCTGCGCGCGCTCATCAGCGCTGAATCGAGCGTCTCGCGCTCGATCAGCCGGACACCGAGGTCGTAGAGCTCGTAGTAGTGCTGGACGTTGCGGGCGCGCGCGACGATCGTCGCGTCGGCGAAATTGGCGCGGATCATCCTGACGCATTCGACGCTCTGCTCGATGTCGTCGATCGCGACGACGACGACGCGCGCCTTGTCGGCGCCCGCGGTTCGCATCAGGTCGAGCCGGGTCGCGTCGCCGTAGTAGACGCGCCAGCCGAAGCGGCGCATGGCTTCGATCTGCTCGGCGTCGTGGTCGAGCACCGTCGGCCGAACGCCGTTGGCGAACAGCATCCGGCCGACGATCTGGCCGTAGCGGCCGAAGCCGGCGATGATCACCGGCTCGTGCTGCGGCTCCTTCAGCTCCTCGAGCTTGACGTCCCTGCCGCTGGCGAGGAACGGCAGCCACCAGCGGTCGGCGGCGACGAGCATGAGCGGCGTGATCAGCATCGAGATCGCCACCGCGCCGACCAGGAACGACGACGCCGGCGCCGCGATCACGCCGGCCTGGGCGGCGGTCTGGAAGACGACGAAGCCGAACTCGCCGCCCTGGGCGAGCAGGATGACGAAGAGCGGCCGCTCGAGCTGCGGGATCGGCATCAGGCGCGCCATCGCCCAGAGCAGCGCCGCCTTGACGAGCAGGAAGGCGACCACCGTCGCGGCGATCAGGAGCGGCTGCGTCATGACGACGGCGAAGTCGATGCTCATGCCGACGGCCATGAAGAAGAGGCCGAGGAGGAGTCCCTTGAATGGCTCGATGTCGGTCTCGAGTTCGCGCCGGTATTCGCTTTCGGCGAGCAGCACGCCGGCGAGGAAGGCGCCGAGCGCCATCGACAGGCCGACCGCGTTCATCAGCGCCGCCGTGGCGACGACGAGCAGGAGCGATGCCGCGGTGAAGATCTCGGGCGTCTCGCTCTTGGCGATCCAGCGCAGGGCCGGGCGCAGCAGCAGGCGGCCGCCGAGGATGACGATGGCGATGGTGCCGACCGCCTTGGCGGCGCCGAGCCAGCCGCCGCCGGCGCTGCCGGCAGCACCGGCTTCGGCGGCGAGGAAGGGCAGCAGCGCCAGGATCGGAATCGTCGCGATGTCCTGCAGCAGCGACACGCTCAGGATCGCCTCGCCCGAGGTCGTCGCCATCATGTTGCGCTCGGCGAGGACGCCGAGGCCGATCGCCGTCGACGACATCGCCAGGCCGAGCGCGGCGACGACGGCGAGGCGCCATTCGACGCCGCAGGCGAGCGCGCCAAGGCCGAGCAGGAGCGCCGAGCCGAACAGCTGCAGGCTGCCCCAGCCGAAGATCGGCTTCCGCAGCGCCCACAGGCGCTGCGGCTCGAGCTCGAGGCCGACCAGGAAGAGCATCAGGACGACGCCGAACTCGGCGAACTGCAGCATGTCCTCGGGCCGCGTCACCAGCTTCAGCCCCCACGGGCCGATGAGGATGCCGGCGCCGAGGTAGCCGATGATCGAGCCGAGGCCGAAGAAGCGCGCGAGCGGCACCGCGATCACGGCGGCGCCGAGATAGATGAGGCTGCCGGTAAGCCAGGCGCTGTGCTCCATCAGGCCGCTTCCATGACGCGGTCGGCGGGCCGGGCGCTCGGCGGCACGGCGCACTCGACGCATTCCTCGACCTCGTCGATCTCGGGCCACGCCGGATAGTCGGCGAGGCGGCGGACGTAGGTGTCGGCATGCGCGCCGAGCTCGGCCTCGCTCGCCTTGTGCGCGCCGTGCAGGATGAGCGGCGGCAGGAAGCGCATGCCGCAGAGCGCCGCCGTCTGCTCGTACGGCGGCAGGAAGGCGTCGAAGAAGTAGCGGTTGTAGCTGTCCGGCCGGTACGAGTCCTCCGGACCGCCGGTGCTCGCGACGAGCCAGAGGTCCTTGCCGCGCAGGACGCCGCCGTCGGGCCCGTAGGCCCAGCCGAAGGTGAGCACGTCGTCGAGCCAGAGCTTCAGGAGCGGCGGCATGCCGTACCAGCGGATCGGCTGCTGCCAGACGACGAGCCGGGCGGCGGCGAGCGCGGCCTGCTCGACGCCGACGTCGATCAGGTAGTCGGGGTAGAGCGCGTACAGGTCGCGCACCGCGAGCCGGCTCGCCGGCGCGACCTTCTGCAGCGCGCGTACCGCTTGCAGCAGGCGCCGGTTCGCGCGCGACTGCTCGAGCTCGGGATGAGCGACGATGACGAGGATCTCGGCGGCGTCGGTCGGCGGCATCGGCTCGGCGGGCGCGGCAGGCGGATCGATGGAGGCCATGGCTGGACGGTAGGAATGGCGCAGGCGCCGGGCGCCGCTAACATACCCGCAAAACGACAAGGGAGCGCTGCATGCCGGTGATCGTGGTCGCCAACCCCAAGGGTGGCGTCGGCAAGACGACGCTGTCGACGAACCTCGCGGGCTACCTCGCCTCGCGCGGCCATGCGGTGATGCTCGGCGACGTCGACCGGCAGCAGTCGTCGCGCACCTGGCTCGGCCTGCGTCCGGCCGGCCTGCCGAAGATCGCGTCCTGGGACATCGCCCAGGGCGACATCGTCCGGCCGCCGAGGGGAACGACGCACATCGTCCTCGACACGCCGGCGGGCCTGCACGACAAGCGCCTCGACGAGGTGATGAAGCTCGCCGACAAGGTGCTGATCCCGCTCCAGCCGAGCATCTTCGACATCCACGCGACGCACCAGTTCATCGACGAGCTGCTCGCCCATCGGCGCAGCGCCAGGGTGCAGACGGCGGTGGTCGGCATGCGGACGCGCGAAGGCACGATCTCGACCGACCAGCTGCGCAACTTCCTGAAGAGCGTCGACGTGCCGCTGCTCGGCTTCCTGCGCGACACGCAGAACTACGTCCACCTCGCCGCCCACGGCCTCACCCTGTGGGACGTCGCCTCGACGCGCTTTCAGGGCGACCGCGAGCAGTGGGAGCCGATCATCACCTGGGTGAACTGATGCCCCCCCACTCACTTCGTTCGTTGCCCCCCGAGGAGGCGCCGGCGCCCTTGGGGCGGCCCTGCGGGCGCCGATTCCGATGAGAAGCTTCGAGACGATCGCCGAGCTGGCGCAGCTCGTCGGCGAGGAGATCGGCGTCAGCGAATGGATCACCGTCACGCAGGAGCGGATCCAGCTCTTCGCCGACGCGACCAACGACCACCAGTGGATCCACCTCGACCGCGAGCGGGCGAAGGCGGGACCCTTCGGGACGACGATCGCGCACGGCTTTCTCACGCTCTCGCTGCTGCCCGAGATGAGCGCCTCGGCGTTCGAGGTGCGCGAGACGAGGATGGGCGTCAACTACGGCCTGAACAAGGTCCGCTTTCCGGCGCCGGTGCCGAGCGGCAGCCGCCTGCGCGGCCGCTTCAAGCTGATCGGCTACGAACCGCTCGAAGGCGGCGCCCAGCTGACGGTGCAGGCGACGATGGAGCGCGAAGGCGCCGACAAGCCCGTCTGCATCGCCGAGTCGATCGCCAGACGCTACGCCTGACTGGAGTGCTGCGATGAAAGTCCTGCTCATCGACGACCATCCGCTGATCCTCACCGCGCTGCAGAACGTCATCGAGGGCATGGACAGCGACGTCGCCGTCGTCGGCGTCGCCGGCGCGCGCGCCGCGCGCGACGCGCTCGCCGCCGACGGCAGCTTCGACCTCGTCTTGCTCGACCTGCGCCTCGGCGACGCCGACGGCTTCGAGCTGCTCGTCGAGCTGCGCAACGGCTGGCCGGCGATCCCGGTCGTCATCGTCTCGGCGTCCGACCGCAGCGCCGACGTGATCCGCGCGATCGACCTCGGCGCGATGGGCTTCGTTCCCAAGCGCGCCAGCAACGAAACGCTCACCGAGGCGCTCAAGGTCGTCATGTCGGGCGGCATCTACGTGCCGCCGATGACGATGGGCATGGCCGACGGCGGCGCTGCCGGCCCGGCGCGCGACAGCGGCGGCATCGGCGGGCACGCCTGGCCGCCGGGGATGGACACGCTGCGGCCGACGGCGCTCGCCAACTTCAAGCTGACGCCGCGCCAGACCGACGTCCTCGGCCTGCTCCTTCGCGGCCAGTCGAACAAGCTGATCGCGCGCGAGCTCGACCTCTCGGTCGAGACCGTCAAGGACCACGTCGCCGCCGTGCTGCGCGCGCTCGGCGTCAACTCGCGCACCCAGGCGGTCCTCGCCGTCAGCCAGATGTCGAGC
>DASYKC010000239.1:0-5248 GCA_035995885.1 Caldimonas sp.
CCCCCCACGACCCGTTCCCGAAGCCGAGCTACCTGTTCGCCCTCGTCGCCGCCGACCTGGTCGCGCGCGAGCAGCACATCCGCTCGCGCTCGGGCAACGACCACCTGCTCCAGGTCTACGTTCGCCGCGGCGACCTCGACAAGACCGAGCACGCGATGAGCTCGCTCGTCGCCTCGGTCGTCTGGGACGAGGCGCGCTTCGGCCTCGACCTCGACCTCGAGCGCTTCATGATCGTCGCCGCGGCCGACTTCAACATGGGGGCGATGGAGAACAAGGGCCTCAACATCTTCAACACCAAGTACGTCCTGGCGAGCGCGGCGACGGCGACCGACAACGACTTTTCGGCGATCGAGTCGGTCGTCGGCCACGAGTACTTCCACAACTGGACCGGCAACCGCATCACCTGCCGCGACTGGTTCCAGCTCAGCCTGAAGGAAGGTCTGACGGTCTTCCGCGACCAGGAGTTCAGCATGGACATGGTGGCGAGCGCGACGGCGCGCGCCACCGTGCGGATCGCCAACGTGAGGAACCTGCGCCAGGTCCAGTTCCCCGAGGACGCCGGCCCGATGGCGCATCCGGTGCGGCCCGACAGCTACGTCGAGATCAACAATTTCTATACCTCGACCGTCTACGAAAAAGGCGCCGAGGTCGTCCGCATGATGCAGACGCTGGTCGGCCGCGACGGCTTCGCGCGTGGCCTGACGCTTTACTTCCAGCGCCACGACGGCCACGCCGTCACCTGCGACGACTTCGCCCAGGCGATCGCCGACGCCAACCCGGCGAGCGACCTGGCCCGGCTGCTGCCGCAGTTCAAGCGCTGGTACTCGCAGTCGGGAACGCCCAAGGTGACGGCGCGCGGCCGCTACGACGCGCCGTCGCGCACCTACACGCTCGGCCTCGAGCAGGCGTCGAACGGCGGCGCCAACGAGCCGTTCGTCATCCCGCTGGCGATGGGGCTCGTCGGCCGCGACGGCCGCGCCCTGCCGCTGCGCCTCGAGGACGAAGCCGAAGGCGCGGCGACGACGTCGCGCGTCCTCGTCCTCGACGAGGGCCGGTCGTTCTTCACCTTCGTCGGCGTCGACCAGGCGCCGGTGCTGTCGCTGCTGCGCGGCTTCTCGGCGCCGGTCGTCCTCGTCGACGGCCTGAGCGACGCCGACCTGATCGTCCTCCTGCGCCACGACAGCGATCCGTTCAATCGCTGGGAGGCCGGCCAGCGGATCGCCCTGCATCGCCTGCTCGCGGCGGTTCGCAGCGGCGAGCCGGCGCTGCTCGACGCCGACTTCATCGCCGCGATGCGCGAGGTGCTGCGCCACCCGGGCCTCGACGCCGCCTTCAAGGAGCTCGTCCTGACGCTGCCGAGCGAGGCCTACGTCGCCGAGCAGCTCGACGTCGTCGATCCGCAGAAGATCCACGCCGCGCGCGAGGCGATGAAGCTGAGCCTGGCGCGCGAGCTGCGCGCCGACTGGGAGTGGGCGGTCGACGGTCACCCCGTGGTCGGCGGCTACTCGCCCGACCCGGTCTCGTCGGGCCGGCGTGCGCTCGCCAACCTGAGCCTGGCGATGCTCTGCCTCGACGCCGCCGCAAGCGGCGATGCGGTCTGGCCCGGGCGCGCCTACCAGCGCTTCAAGGACGCGTCGAACATGACCGAGCGGCAGGGCGCCCTAGCCGCGCTGCTGTTCTCGGGATCGAGCCTCGCCGATGCCGCCCTCGAGCGCTTCTTTGCAATGTTCGAGGACGAGCCGCTCGTCGTCGACAAGTGGTTCACGCTGCAGGCGGCGGCGCCCGAGCATGGCGACCAGGTCTTCACGCGCGTCCAGAAGCTGATGCGCCACCCGGCGTTCAGCATCGCCAACCCGAACCGCGCGCGCAGCCTGATCGGCGCGTTCTGCATGGGCAATCCGGCGGGGTTTCACCGCGGCGACGGCGCCGGCTATGCGTTCTGGGCCGACCGCGTCCTCGAGATCGACGCCTTCAACCCGCAGCTGGCATCACGGATCGCGCGCGCGCTCGACCGCTGGACGCAGCTCGCCGAGCCGTACCGCGGCGCGGCGCGGGCGGCGATCGCGCGCGTCGCGGCAGCATCCCGGCTCTCGAGCGACACCGGCGAGATCGTCTCGCGGGCGCTCTCGGCCGGTTGAGGCGCGCCATGGCCAGCGCCAAGGGAAAGAAGAACGCGTTCTACGCGCAGTCGGGCGGCGTCACCGCCGTGATCAACGCGTCGGCCTGCGGCGTCATCGAGACGGCGCGCGCGCACCGCGACGTCATCGGCAACGTCTACGCCGGCCGGAACGGCATCATCGGCGCGCTCACCGAGGACCTGATCGACACCGGCAAGGAATCGGCATCGGCGATCCGCGCCCTGCGAACGACGCCGGCCGGCGCGTTCGGCTCGTGCCGCTACAAGCTGAAGTCGCTCGACAAGAACCGGCGCGAGTACGAGCGCCTGATCGAGGTCTTCAAGGCGCACGACATCGCCTGGTTCTTCTACAACGGCGGCGGCGACTCGGCCGACACCTGCTTCAAGGTGAGCCAGCTGTCGCAGTCGATGGGCTATCCGCTGCAGGCGATCCACGTGCCGAAGACGGTCGACAACGACCTGCCGATCACCGACTGCTGCCCCGGCTTCGGCTCGGTCGCCAAGTACGTCGCGGTGTCGGCGCTCGAGGCGTCGTTCGACGTCCGCTCGATGGCGCGGACGTCGACCAAGGTCTTCGTCCTCGAGGTGATGGGCCGGCACGCCGGCTGGATCGCCGCCGCCGGCGGCCTGATCGAGGAGCACGGCATCCCGGTCGTCATCCTCTTTCCCGAGATCGAGTTCGACGAGGCGAAGTTCATCGCCAAGGTCGACGCGCTCGTCAAGGCGCACGGCTACTGCACGGTCGTCGTCTCGGAAGGCGCGCACCGCGCCGACGGCACTTTCCTCGCCGAACAGGGAACGCGCGACGCCTTCGGCCACGCCCAGCTCGGCGGCGCCGCACCGGTCGTCGCCAACATGGTCAAGACCGCCCTCGGCCACAAGTTCCACTGGGCCGTCGCCGACTACCTGCAGCGCGCCGCGCGCCACATCGCGTCGAAGACCGACGTGCGCCAGGCCTACGAGCTCGGCAAGCGCGCCGTCGAGCTGGCGCTCAAGGGCAGGAACGCGGTGATGCCGACGATCGAGCGCACATCCGACGTGCCCTACCGCTACCGGATCGGCGTCGCCGACCTCGCCGACGTCGCCAACGTCGAGAAGTTCATGCCGCGCGACTTCATCAGCGCCGACGGCTTCTCGATCACCGAGAAGTGCCGCCGCTA
Source organism: Caldimonas sp. (assembly GCA_035995885.1). Classification (GTDB taxonomy): domain Bacteria; phylum Pseudomonadota; class Gammaproteobacteria; order Burkholderiales; family Burkholderiaceae_C; genus Schlegelella_A. Next base: position 3,298 of record DASYKC010000239.1, read on the forward strand.
CCTGCGCCCGCTGATCGCCGGCGAGGACTACCCGGCGTACCGCGGCGGCCTGCCCGCGTACGCGACGCTGAAGAACGTGCCGGTCGCGCCGCGCCTGGCGCCGTTCGCGCTGCAGTGAGCCGGCTCCGCTAGAATGCGCCCCTCGCGCGGTGGCTCTTCGCTGCCGCTGCGACGCCGGCGTAGCTCAGTTGGTAGAGCAGCGCATTCGTAATGCGAAGGTCGGGAGTTCGACTCTTCTCGCCGGCACCAACATCGACAAGTCCGGTCGATTTAGCGACGGCTGACCAGGCCATAGCGCCAGTAGACCGTGGAGGCGCCGGTGTAGGCGGTTTTGCGCGCTGCGGCCTCAGCCGGGCAAGCCACACCTGACCCGTGGCAAGCTCGCTCGTTTCTCGGGCCCGATACCGCTTGCCCCGAAAGCGACTGAGGCATGCGCGGTATAGAGAAAAAGCGAATGGTTCCCGTACCAAGCCCGCAACCTGCAGACCTGGTATCCGTTACTGATGGACGCAAGCGCGCTGAGGGCCGGCTCGCAGCACGTCCAGGCGCAGGCGATCGTGGCGAGGATCGATAGCGCAGTCGACAAGTACCGCAAAGACATGCGCTAAGACGCACGGCGCCACCCGGTGATCAGCGTCGAGCGCGCGTGGCCCGCACCTACGGTGACGCACCCGAAAGGCAAGCCGTGAGGTGGGATGGCCCTCAGGCCGTTAAACCTCTGCGGTGAGGGTCGGTATCGAAGCTGTGAGCAAGGCCCAGCGCCTGCGGTGCATCTCTCGATGGGTAAGCCGGCGCGCGCGCTCGATGCAAGCTTCAGCCATGCCGGCCAGTCTGTCTCGGTCGGCGCCAGAAATTGCTTCTTGCAGAGACGCGAGACTGCCCGACTTGAACAGCAGTCCGGTCTCTCCGTCAGCGACGCACTGCCGCATTCCATCGGTGTCGCTCGCCAGCACAGGCAGTCCCTGCGAATAGGCATCGAACACGACTCGTGGCTGTTCATCGCTCAGGGTCGGAACCACGAGAAGGTGGTATCCACGAAGCTTCTCGAAGAAGCCGGCGTCATAGGGGACGCTGCCGTGCAGCCTGACCTTGCCGCCAAGCGTGCCCGCTTCGGTGGCGCATTCCTGAGCGAGTGGGCCATCCCCGAAAATATCCAGTTCGATCCGACGCCCTTCTTGAATCAGCGGGCGAAGAGCTTTCAATAGCAGCCGAATGCCTTTTTCTTCGATGAGCCTCGCCGCGAAGACGAGACGCAAAGACGCCGCTCCGTCGCGCCGCCGAAGGGCTGACCCGAGTTCATCGGGGCCGAGAATGTTGTCGTCATCGATCCAGGACGCTTCGACGACGTGCCCGCGTTCAGTGCCGCGGCGCAACAGTGAGCGGCGGTAGCCCTCGTGGGAGAAGGTACTGAGTTCGGCGGCCTCAACGCACCAGCGGTTCAACCGCTCCGTGACCCTTGCCCTGAATCGCCTCACGAGGCCGGCGCTATGCCCCGGCGGAAGGCGCCAGGATGCCGACTCGACGTTGATGTAGTGGGGGCGCCGGCGCAGCCCCAGGATGGGCGCCAGAACCCAAGCTTCAGGGAAAGGCCACCCGGCGACCGCGCTGTGCACCAAGGAGGCCCGGCCGCATTCGCGCCAGAGGATGGACAGCACGCGAGGAAGTTGCAGCAGCGCCTTGACGTAGCTACCACCGGGCGGCAAAGCGACGCAACGCACGTCGTGAAGGGCGGCGATGTCGTCGATCGCCACGAATCCGGAAGGAAGGGGCTTGTCGACCGCCGGCGCTACGAGCGTCAGCCGTTTCAAGTACCGGGTGTGTTCGACGAGATCCTTGGCCCACAGAGGATCGATATAGAGGCGCTCATCGGCACCAACGTAGAACGGCACGGAGAACAGCACCAACAGGTAAGGCTTCTCGATCGGGATCATTGCGCCGGAAGGGTTCGATT
>DASYKC010000240.1:0-4597 GCA_035995885.1 Caldimonas sp.
CAACGTGTGCATGCTCCGCAGGTGCTCCTCGAGCAGGGCGTGGATCGCCGGGCGCGAGAGGTCGTCGATCTCGATCGTCGGGGTCGGCATGCGGGGTCGCTCGGCGAATCAGGGCCGCGGCGGCGCCGCGAGCGACTTCCGCAAGAAGCCGAGCGCCGTGGCGCCGAGCACGGAACGAAGCCGCTGTCCCCACAGCATGAGCGCAGTGTCGATGTCGCCGTCCATGCGAGCTCCCGGTCTATGCGGCCTTCGAATGCCTGCCATGATGACACTTCGATTCCAGATTCGGCCGGGGAGGCGAGTTGCCCGCAGCCGTCACCGCAAGGTGTTGACCATGAGCATCGAGACGATCTTCGCGCACGTGAGCTGCGCCGACATCGAGACCAGCATCCGCTCGTACGAGAAGCTCTTCGGCGTCCTGCCGCTCGAACCGGAGCGGCAACGCCTCGAGACGGCCGGTCTTCGCCCGGGTGCGATCGAGGCGACGGCGGGGTACTTCGTCCTGCGCCTGCGCGATCCGGACGGGAACCTCGTCGTTCTCGCCAGCGCCAGGAAGTCGTAGTCCCGATCGGCCCGGCCGGTGGCGTCAGCGCCCGGCGTCGCCGTCGCGCACCGATCGCACCCGGACCGGCGGCACGAGGTACGGGTCGGCCTGGCCGCGGGAGTGCAGCGCGAGGACGACGTCCCTTCCGACGACGACGCGACCGAAGGCCGCGAAGCCCTGACCATCGGGATTCCTGCCGCCGCCGAAATCGAGCTCGGGCTGGTCGCCGATGCAGATGAAGAACTCGGAAGTCGCCGACCCGACGGCAGCGCGCGCCATCGACACGGTGCCGTCGCGATGGCGCAATCCCGTCTCCTTCGTCGTCTCGTGGGCGATCGGCGGCAGCGGCGGCGGCTCGCCGTCGCCGCGGTTCAGGCCCTATTGCACGACCTCGATCCTGTGCCGCGTTTCGGGCGCCTGGTTGGCGAGCGTGACCACCCGGTACACCGAGGCGCTGTCGAGAAGCCGTCGATCGACGTAGGCGAGGTAGTTGGCCACCGTGACGGGGGCGACGCCGGTGTTCACCTCGATGACGAACGCGCCGAGCTCGGTGTCGACGCGCGTCCGGACGACGTCGCCGGTCGCCGGGATCGCGCGCAAGGGCAGCGACGCGACGGCAGCCAGCGCGAGAAAGGGCCTTCGCTTCACGGCGCTCGCTTCACTGACCCGATGTCGAGAGCGCGTCGTACTGGAATGCCCAGTAGTGCTGCCAGGTCGTGAGGACCGGCCGCTCGCCGAAGCCGGCGATCGACTCGTGCAGCTCGGCTTCGCTCGGAAAGTTCTTGAGGACGCGATGGCGCGAGCCGTCTTCGAGCCGGCGCCACTGGTACGTGTTGCCGTCGGCGTCGGCCTCGTCGATGGGCGTGCTGCTGCCGGCGACGAATCGATTGTCGAGCAGCACCACCTTCGCGCCCGGAGCGAGCCGCGCGGCGAGGCCGGCGAGGAACTCGCGGCGCCGCGCCTTGGCAATGTGCGAGAACCAGAAGGCGGCGAAGGCGGCGCCGAAGCATCCGAGCGAGGCGGGCAGGCGGTAGGCGTCGCCGACCGCGAACGTCGCCTTCGCCGCCGACACGCGGCTCCGCGCCAAGGCCAGCGTCTCGGCCGAGGCATCGATGCCGACGATGCGGTCTGCCGCAGCGGCGATGAATCTCGTCCAGTAGCCGGTCCCGCAGGCGACCTCGAGGACGCTCGCGTTCGCGAAGAGCGGCGGCAGCCACGCTTCGATCGCGCGCAGGTCGGGCTGGCGCTCGGGCTTCAGGTAGACGCGGTCGTATTCCGGCGCGCGGCGCGCGTAGTACGACTCCATCTGCATTGCGTCTCCGGCCATGCGATGCCCTCAGTCGTCGGACGCGCCGTCGATGCCAAGAGCCGAGCACGAGCCGGAGACGATCAGCTGCGTGATCATGTGCCGGCCCTGTGCGCGCCGGCGATGACGAACGACGCGACCAGCCCGAGCACCAGCGCCGCGCCCGCGGCGAGCAGGGCGAAGAATGCGGCGAGGACGACCCAGCCCTGCCAGGAATGCGGCGGGCCCCAGCCCCAGCCGCGGCGTTTCGCCGGAAACCAATATGTCACTGCTCGCGCTGCAGGATCGCCTTCGAGTCGTCGAAGCCGATCGGCGCCGAGGTGTGCTCGTGGACGATCCTCAGGACATGCCCGGTTCTGCGCAGCACCCACGTGATCCGGTTCTGCATCGCGCGGAGCCGCTCGCCCTGGGCCGAGATGCCGGCATAGGTGACGATTGCGCTCAGCATCGCCAGGTCGTTCCCGGTCGTCGCCTGGACGTCGTCGAATTCGACCTTCACCTTCTCGGCGCCCAGCGACATGAACCAGCCTTCGACCGATCGTTGCCAGGCGGCGGCGCCTTCGTGGGACCAGACGCCCCAGGCATCGAAGACGCGAACGCCCGGGTCGTACAGGCGCATGAACGCCTCGACGTCCTTCGCGAGCACCGCCGCCTCGTAGGACCCGAGGATCCTGTCGATCTCCTTGTCGGTCGTCATGCGGTGATCGAGGTCAGGCGGCGTGCTTCGCCGCCTTGCGCATGAACTCGTGCGCGCCTGCGGGAAGGCTCGCCACGGGAATGCTGACGGCGCTGAGCTTGCCGACGACGAGCAGCGTGTAGCCGGGTGCCGGCCAGATGTGGCTGACGCGAGCCCACGGCACGACGGTCTCGCGCTCGCCGACGCTCACGCTGAACGCCTCGACGGTCATGCTGATGCGCCGGACCGGGTGCCTGCGCGCGAGCCGGGCCGCAGCGCGGGGCCGCTCGAAATACAGGAAGACGGGAAGCAGCAGGGAGGCGACGAGAAGACCGCCCGACGACAACAGGAAGGCGCCCGAGGCGCCCGTCATCAGGGCGGCGACGACGAGGAGCGACAGGAATGCCGGCGGCCCGAACGTCAGCCAGGACCGCAGCTCGCGGATCGAGCGGACGAAGAAAGTGCGCTCGGCGCGAGCCGCACCTTCCTCGTCGTAGTGAGCGTCGAACGAATACATGTCGGTCGGGGCGAGCCGCGGCGGCCCACGCCTCGTGGACAGGCGCCGCGGCTTGCGCGACATCTTCGCCCTTGTCGAGCTCGAGCTCAAGGTTCGACCGCCACGGGCATCGCGGTCGCGGGGTCAAGCCGCGCCGGCTCGGTTCGGAGCCAGCGCGCGATGGCCGCGACCACGTGTGCCTGCTCGTCGGCCGTGAGCGGCAGCCCTGCGTCGATCCGATGCCACTTCGCGAGACAGCCGCGGCAGCAGGTGGCCGTCGCGTGCTGGGCGACGAACACCGGGTGGCCGTGGAACGGCGTCTGCTTGCCGTCGTTGCACGGCGCTGCCGGCGCCAGGCGCTGGGCGACGAACGCCCGGGCGTGGTCGAGCACCGCCGTCGTGCCTTTCGCATCGAGATACCGCCGCTCCTTCGGCCCGAGCGCGAAGCTGCGGCGGAAGCGCGACCGCGTCAGCGCAGCGAAGAGGTCATCGAGATCGCGCAGCGCTTCTCTCGCCGGATCAGGTCTCGTCGCCCGGCCCGGCGGCGCGCTCGACGAGACAGGAAAAGCAGCCGCGCTTGGCATTGTGAAGATGAATGTAGCTGACTCGCGGATCGCCGAGCTGGCGCTCGATTTCGGCACGGACCTGATCTCCGGCGCAGACTTCGGCGCCGACCATCAGGTGCTCGCCATCGTACGCACGCACCGAGATCTGCCGCAGGCTGACGTAGTCGGGAATCTCGCCGATGGCGAGCGTCCTCTGTTTCGCGCCTGCCTTGACGTAGATCGGCCCGGACGCGCGATAGGGCGAGTTCTGCGGCTGATGCTCGAAGGGCAGGAGCAGCAGCTCGTCTCCCGGCTCGGCGTCGGCGAGGCTGACGCGGCAGGGAAAGCCGGGCTGGGCGGTCGCCGTGACGCGGCGCACGCCGAGACGGTCGAGCTCTTCAGAAGGCAGCCCGAACAGGGTCGCGAAACGGTCGGGCGAGAGACCGACGAGTCGGAACGAATGCATGACGATTCCCGAGGAGCAACGACGCCGCCATCTTGACGCGGGCGACGCCGGCCGGCTCGCCGTAAACGGACGTCCGATTCGAGCTGCCGCCGGTCGGGAATCGGCTCAGCACCCCGCAGTGCACTTGCCCGCGGCGTCGAACTCCATCGTCTTGCCCGAGAGCGGCACGATGACCGGCACCCTGGACGCCTTCATGAACGCTTCGGTCTTGCTTCCCGGACGAACCTTGCCGCCGACGGTACCGACCTCGTTGGCATGCGAAGCGATCACCGACGCGGGCTTGACGAGCTCGTTGATCACGTAGGCCGCTTCGGCCGGGCCGGTGGTGAAGCCGTCGCCGATGTTCATCACGGCGAGCTTCGCGTGGTAGTGGCCACGCACGACTACGTCCTGGTCCGCCACGATGCCGGTATCGCCCGACAGATAGGCGACCAGCCCGTTGCTGAACGTGAGCACGTAGCCGGTCGCGAGGCCCACGTCGCCGGCGATGCCCGCTTCCTTCATCGCCTTGGCCAGGTCGCCGCCGATGTAGTCGGGATCGATCCCGTTGCTGTGCATCGCCGT
>DASYKC010000241.1:0-6781 GCA_035995885.1 Caldimonas sp.
CGCTGACGGAGACGACGATGGGAAACCGCCACCCGCTGCCCTACGCCTACGCGAAGGCGCACACCGTCCTGCTCGAGGACGACGGCGCACGCCTCGTCCTCTGGGCGCCCGAGACGGTCGGCCTGCCGGCGCTCTCGGAAGTGCTGCGCATGTTCGACGTCGATGCGTTCGAAAGCGAGCCCGCGACCACGCTGGTCGGTCGCATCGCCGCCGCTTATGCCGGCGGCGAATCGAGCGCCGCGGTCGTGATCGGCGAGGTCGAGAGCGCCGTCGACCTGTCGCGGATGATGCAGGAGCTGCCTGCGATCGAGGACCTGCTCGAGGCCAGCAACGACGCGCCGATCATCCGCATGCTCAACGCCTTGCTGACGCAGGCGGCCAAGGACGGCGCGAGCGACATTCACATCGAGCCCTACGAGCGATCCAGCTCGGTGCGCTTTCGCGTCGACGGCACGCTGCGCGAGGTCGTGCAGCCGAACCGGGCGCTGCATGCGGCGCTGATCTCGCGCCTGAAGATCATGGCCGAGCTCGACATCGCCGAGCGAAGGTTGCCGCAGGACGGTCGCATTTCGCTCCGCATCGGCGGCCGCGCCGTCGACGTCCGCGTCTCGACGCTGCCGTCGGCGCACGGCGAGCGCGCCGTGCTGCGCCTGCTCGACAAGGCCGAGTCGAAGTTCACGCTCGAGGGCCTCGGCATGAGCGGCGAGACGCTCAGAAAGTTCGACCGCCTCATCAAGCAGCCGCACGGCATCATCCTCGTCACCGGCCCGACCGGATCGGGCAAGACGACGACGCTCTATGCCTCGCTCGGCCGCGTCGACACCGCCGGCACCAACATCCTCACCGTCGAGGACCCGGTCGAATACGAGCTCAACGGCATCGGCCAGACGCAGGTCAACGCCAGGATCGACCTCACCTTCGCGAAGGCGCTGCGCGCGATCCTGCGCCAGGACCCCGACGTCATCATGATCGGCGAGATCCGCGACTACGAGACGGCGCAGATCGCGATCCAGGCATCGCTCACCGGCCACCTGGTGCTGGCCACCGTCCACACCAACGACGCGCCGAGCACGGTGACGCGGATGATCGACATGGGCGTCGAGCCGTTCCTGCTCTCGTCGAGCCTGATCGGCGTGCTCGCGCAGCGGCTGGTGCGCAAGCTCTGCCTCGCCTGCCGCAAGGTCGACGCGCGCGGCCACTGGCATCCGGTCGGCTGCTCGGTCTGCGCGATGACCGGCTACAAGGGCCGCACCGGCGTCTACGAGCTGATGGACGTCGGCGACGAGATCCGTTCCCTCATCCACGGCCGTGCCGCCGAAGCGAAGATCGCCGCCGCCGCGCACTCGGCCGGCTTGAAGTCGATGCGCGAAGACGGCGAGCGCCTGGTCGCCGAAGGCATCACCTCGCTCGAAGAAGTCGTGCGCGTCACGCGCGAATAGATGACCGCCCCCGCGCTGGTCGCTTCGCTCCGGCGCTGCCCTCCGAGGGGGCGCAGCCGGCCTTGGGGCGGCCCGGCCTCCGTCTGACGTGCCCGCCTACCGCTTCGAAGCGCTCGACGCGGCCGGCAAGGCGCAGAGCGGCCTGGTCGACGCCGACAACTCGCGCGCCGCGCGCTCGCAGCTGCGCGCGCAGGCGCTCGTTCCGCTCGCGGTCACGCAGGTCGTCTCCGCCGGCACGGCGCCGGCGGGCTTCAGCTTCACGCGCAAGGTCTTCAACGCGACCGGCCTCGCCGTCTGGACGCGCCAGCTCGCCGGCCTGGTCGGCTCGGGCCTGCCGCTCGAGCGCGCGCTCACCGCGCTCGCCGACGAGGCCGAGGACACGCGCCAGCGCGAGCTCGTCGCCCACCTGCGCAGCGAGGTCAACTCCGGCCAGCCGTTCGCGCGCGCGCTGGCGAGCGCCTCGCGCGAGTTCGACGACGTCTACCGCGGCGTCGTCGCCGCCGGCGAGCAGAGCGGCGCGCTCGGCGCCGTCCTCGAGCGCCTCGCCGACGACCTCGAGGCGCGCCAGGAGCTGAAGGGCCGCCTCATCGGCGCGACGCTCTATCCGGCGATCGTCTCGGTGATCGCGGTCGTCATCGTCGTCTTCCTCGTCACCTACGTCGTGCCGCAGGTGGCGACCGTCTTCACCAGCTCGAAGCGCTCGCTGCCGCTGCTGACGATCGGCATGATGGCGTTCAGCGACTTCCTGCGCGGCTACGGCTGGCTCGTCATCCTCCTGCTGATCGGCGGAGGCACGGCGCTCGCGTTCGGCTTGCGCAACGAGGCCTTCCGCGAGCGCTTCGACGCCGGCTTCCTCGGCCTGCCGCTGATCGGCCGGCTGGCGCGCGGCTACAACGCGGCGCGCTTCGCCGGCACGCTGGCGATGCTCGCCGGCGCCGGCGTGCCGATCCTGAAGGCGCTGCAGGCGGCGGCCGAGACGCTCTCCAACCGCGCCATGCGCGCCGACGCGATGGACGCGCTCGTCCAGGTGCGCGAAGGCGCGCCGCTCGCCTCGGCGCTGGCCGGCAAGAAGCGCTTCCCCGGCATCCTGGCGATGTTCTCGCGCCTCGGCGAGCAGACCGGCCAGCTCCCCGAAATGCTCGACCGCGCCGCCAAGCAGCTCGCCGGCGAAGTGCAGCGGCGCGCGCTGCAGATGGCGACGATCCTCGAGCCGCTGCTGATCGTCGGTATGGGCGGCGTCGTCATGCTGATCGTCCTGGCGGTGCTGCTGCCCATCATCCAGCTCAACAGCTTCGTCAAGTGAGACGCTGGGTCACGGCCCTCGCCGTGCTCTTGGTGATGGCGACTCGGTGCGTCCACGCTGCCGACTGGCTGATCGTTCCCGGCCAGCGGGCCGGGCCGATCGACGCGCGCGCGAGCGAGGCCCGGATGGTCGAGATGTTCGGTGCGCGCAACGTGACGCGCGAACCGTTCGAGGTCGAGCCCGGCGTCACCCTGCCTGCGACCGTCCTGTTCGCGAGCGATGCATCGCGCCGGGCGCTGGTGCTCTGGCGCGATCCGGAGGCGCGCACGGCCCCGGAATCGGTGCTCATCCGGGGCGAGCGAAGTGTCTGGAAGACCGACAAGGGAATCACCCTCGGCACGTCGCTCGCGACGTTGCGCCGCATCAACGGCAGGCCGCTCACCTTGACCGGATTCGGCTGGGACCTCGCCGGGACCGTTCTCGACTGCAACGGCGGCAGCCTCACCGAGCTCGGGCAGCCGAGCCGCGCCGGCCTGGTCGGGCGGACGCTGGTCCTCCGGCTCGAGCCCGACCCGGCGCTGCGCGACCGCCCGGCCTCTCAGCAGACCCTGGGCGACCGGGAGTTCTCGTCCGACAGCGAGGCGATGCGGTCGCTGAACCCGCGCGTGTACGAGCTGATCGTCGACATCGCGTCACCGTGAGCCGCGGCGCGGCCTCTATGATCGTTCGATGCCCGCCTCCCTCGCCGGTCAGCTCGTCGTCGCGATCTCGTCGCGCGCGCTGTTCGACTTCGAGGAGGAGAACGAGCACTTCGAGGCCAACGACGATCGCGCCTACATGGCGTTGCAGCTCGAGCGCCTCGACTCGGCCGCCAAGCCGGGCGTCGCCTTCTCGCTCGTGCAGAAGCTGCTCGCGTTCAACGACGCTTCGGCGCAGCGGGTCGAGGTCGTCATCCTCTCGCGCAACGATCCGGTCTCCGGGATGCGCGTCTTCCGCTCGGCGCAGGCGTACGGCATGCCGGTGCAGCGCGGCGTCTTCACGCGCGGCGGCACGCCGTGGCGCTACCTGAAGCCGCTCGCCGCCAACCTGTTCCTCTCAGCCAACGAGGCCGACGTCCGCTCGGCGCTCGAGGCCGGCGTGCCGGCGGCGCGCGTCTATCCGCACTCGGCGCGCGCCTCCGATGCCCACCCGCAGGAAGTGCGGATCGCCTTCGACGGCGACGCCGTCCTCTTCTCCGACGAGGCCGAGCGCGTCTTCCAGACGAGCGGCCTCGACGCCTTCCAGGCGCACGAGCGCGAACAGGCGACGACGCCCCTCGCCGCCGGCCCGTTCAAGCCGCTCCTGCAGGCGCTGCAGCGGCTGCAGCACGAGCGCGTCCACGGCATGCGCATCCGCACCGCGCTCGTCACCGCGCGCAGCGCGCCGGCGCACGAGCGCGCGATCCGCACGCTGATGGAATGGAACGTCGAGATCGACGAGGCGATGTTCCTCGGCGGCCTGCAGAAGGGCGAGTTCCTGCGCGAGTTCGAGCCGGACTTCTTCTTCGACGACCAGACCGGCCACATCGAGAACGCGTCGGCGCACGTTCCCTCGGGCCACGTCGCCTCGGGCGTCAGCAACCCGCGGCGCGGCTAGCGGATGCCGCGCAGCCCTTCGAGGTCGGTGACGGTGACGCCGCCGTATTCGATGCGGATGAGGCCGCGCGACTGGAGCGCGCGCAGCGCCTCGTTGACGCGCTGGCGCGACAGGCCGACGAGGTAGCCGAGCTCCTGCTGCGTGATCCGCAGCAGCGTGCCGACGCCCGGGTAGAGCACGGGGTGGAACAGGGCGGCGAGGCTGCGCGCGACGCGCGCGTCGGGGTCGCTCAGGCGGTCGATCTCGCGCGCCGCGATGAACTGGCCGAGCCGCTCGTTCAGCTGCTGGACGATGAAGCGGTTGAACGGGATGCTGCGGTCGAGCAGCCAGTGGAAGGTGTCGACCGTCAGGCCGGCGACCGTGCTCGGCCGGAGCGCCTCGATGTTGTAGCGGTAGGCCTCGCGCTTGATCACCGTGCCTTCGCCGAACCAGCCGCCAGGCGGCAGGCCCGTGAAGGTGATCGGGATTCCCATCGAGGTGTCGTTGCTCGTCTTCAGCAGGCCGTCGATGACGCCGAACCAGTAGGTCACCGGCCGGCCGACGCGACAGAGCAGCTCGCCGGGCTCGACCTTGACGACCTTCAGGTCGGCGAGGGCGCGTTCCTTCTCGTTCGCCTCGAGCGCGTGCAGCCAGGGGATGTCGGCGCGCTCGAGCGCGTCGGGCGCGCGGGCGCGATCGCGGAGCTGGACGGCGGGCGAGGGCGTGAGCATGGCGCGATTCTCCGCGCCCCCCACCGGCGCTCCGCGCCACCCACCAGCGTCGCCGCTTCGGCAGGTTCGTGCTTGACCAAACAAGTGTTTGTCTTTCTAATACGGCGATGCGAGCCGCTGCCGCCGAAGCCACCGTTCCCACGCGCGCCCAGCCCGCAGCGCCGGCCAAGCGCGCATCGAGCCGGTTGCCGCGCCTGCTCGACGAAGCGGCGCGCGCGTTCGCCGAACGCGGCTTCGCCGCTGCCTCGGTGCGCGAGATCGTCGAGCCGGTCGGCATGCTGCCCGGCTCGCTCTACTGTCATTTCGCGACCAAGGAAGCGCTCCTCGCCGCCGTCTACAAGGAGGGCGTCGAGCGCATCGGCGCCGCCGTCGACGCCGCCATCGCGCCGCTCGTCGACCCGTGGCAGCGCCTCGAGGCGGCGTGCGTCGCCCACCTCGCCTCGCTCCTCGACCAGACCGACTACTCGCAGGTCGTCATCCGCGTCCGGCCGAGCGACGCGCCTGCCGCCGCCGCCGAGCTGATCGCCCTGCGCGACTCGTACGAGAAGCGCTTCGCGCGCCTCGTCGCGGCCCTGCCGCTGGCCCGCCCGACCGACCGGACGATGCTGCGCCTGATGCTGGTCGGCGCCCTCAACTGGAGCCAGACCTGGTACCGCGCCGGCCGCGGCCAGACGCCCGAGAAGATCGCGCGCCGCTTCGTCGGCCTGCTGAAGGCGAGCCTCGTCGCCAAGGAAACCGCATGAACGACAACAACGACTTCCGGCCGCGCGTGCTGGTCACCAAGATCGGCCTCGACGGCCACGACCGCGGCAGCCGCATCGTCGCCGCCGCCTGCCGCGACGCCGGCATGGAGGTGATCTACACGCCGCCGTGGCAGAGCATCCCGGCGGTCGTCAAGCTCGCGCTCGAGGAAGACGTCGACGTGGTCGGCATCTCGTCGCTCGCCACCGACCACCTGATCGTCCCCAAGCTGATGACGGCCCTGCGCGAGGCCGGGCTCGGCAACGTGCGTGTCGTCGTCGGCGGCATCGTTCCCGACAACGAGGAGAAGCTCCTGATCGAGAGCGGCGTGCGCGAGGTCTTCCACCCCGGCAGCACGATGGACGACATCACGACGCGAATGCGCGAATACGCGCGCGAGGCGCGGCGCGCCAATGCGAGCGCCGACGCAGAGAACCCGACATGAACAAGCCCGTCCCCCCTCACCTTCTCACCGACGCCGAGTCGGCGCACGAGCGCTGGCAGCGCGAGTTCCGCGAGGGTGTCGCCGACGATCGCGAGATCGCCAACGTCTCGGGCATCCCGATCCGCCCGCTCTACACCGGCGCCGACCGCGTCGCTTCCGGTGGCGACGACCAGCTCGGCTACCCGGGCCAGCCCGACTACACGCGCGGCATCTACGCGACCATGCACCGCGGCCGCACCTGGACACAGCGCCAGCTCGTCGGCCTCGGCACGCCGGCCGACTACAACCAGCGCCTGCTCGGCCTCCTCGGTCGCGGTGCAACCGCGGTCTCGCTGATCCCGTGCAACTCGGTCTACCGCGGCTACGACATGGACTCGGTCGAGCCGGAGCTGCTCGGCACCTGCGGCGTCGTCGTCAACAACGCCGACCACATGGACCGCTGCCTCGAAGGCGTCGACGTCGGCGAGATCTCGTGCGCGATGAACGACCCGTCGCCGTTCACGCTGCTCGCCTTCATGCTCGTCGCCGCCGAGCGGCGCGGCATCGACTGGAAGAAGATCACCGGCAC
>DASYKC010000242.1:0-13315 GCA_035995885.1 Caldimonas sp.
CGAGCTGACCGGCGCCGCCGACAAGCTCGACGCCTTTTTGCAGGCGATCGATCGCAGCGTCATCCTCGAGACGGTGCGAACCGGCTCGAGCGGCATCGGCCGCGGCGAGCGAATCCTTCGCCTTTGAGAACCCTGAATCCACGGAGAAACGAATGAAGGTCTATTACGACAAGGATGCGGACCTGAGCCTCATCAAGAACAAGAACGTGACGATCGTCGGCTACGGCTCGCAGGGCCACGCCCACGCGCAGAACCTCTCGGACAGCGGCGTTCGCGTCACCGTCGGGTTGAGGCGCAATGGCGCTTCGTGGGCGAAGGCGGAGGCGGCCAAGCTCAAGGTCGCGGAGGTCGGCGAGGCGGTGAAGGCGGCCGACATCGTCATGATGCTGCTGCCCGACGAGCAGATCGCCGCCGTCTACAACGCCGAGGTCGCGCCGAACATCAAGCAGGGCGCGTCGCTCGCGTTCGCGCACGGCTTCAACGTCCACTACGGCCAAGTCGTGCCGCGCGCCGACCTCGACGTCTGGATGGTCGCGCCGAAAGCGCCCGGCCACACGGTGCGCTCGACCTACACCCAGGGCGGCGGCGTGCCGCACCTGATCGCCGTCCACGCCGACAAGTCGGGCAAGGCGCGCGACCTCGCCCTCAGCTACGCCGCGGCCAACGGCGGCGGCAAGGCCGGCGTCATCGAGACCAACTTCCGCGAGGAGACCGAGACCGACCTGTTCGGCGAGCAGGCCGTCCTCTGCGGCGGCACGGTCGAGCTGATCAAGGCCGGCTTCGACACGCTGGTCGAGGCGGGCTACGCGCCCGAGATGGCCTACTTCGAGTGCCTGCACGAGCTGAAGCTCATCGTCGACCTGATCTACGAGGGCGGCATCGCCAACATGAACTACTCGATCTCGAACAACGCCGAGTACGGCGAGTACGTGTCGGGCCCGAAGGTCATCACCGACGAGACCCGGGCGGCGATGAAGAAGATGCTGAAGGACATCCAGACCGGCGAGTACGCCAAGAGCTTCATCACCGAGAACCGGGCCGGCGCGCCGACGCTGCTCTCCAAGCGCCGCCTGACGACCGAGCACCCGATCGAGGTCGTCGGCGAGCAGCTGCGCGCGATGATGCCGTGGATCAAGAAGAACCGGCTCGTCGACCAGTCGCGCAACTGACGGATCACGCTGTGGCCGAGCGCCCGAGCGTGGTCGTCGCCGCCGTCGACAGCGAGCTGCCCGACGACGTCGTCGAGCTGCCGCCGCGGCGGCGCAGGAAGGGCATCTACATCCTGCCCAACCTGTTCACGCTCGGCGCGCTGTTCGGCGGCTTCTATGCCGTGGTGATGGCGATGAACGGTCGCTTCGAGCAGTCGGCCTACGGCGTCTTCGCGGCGATGGTGCTCGACAGCCTCGACGGCCGCGTCGCGCGAATGACCAACACCCAGAGCGTCTTCGGCGAGCACATGGATTCGCTCTCCGACATGGTCTCGTTCGGCGCCGCGCCGGCGCTGATCGCCTACGAATGGTCGTTGCGCGGCCTCGGCAAGCCGGGCTGGATCGCCGCCTTCGTCTACTGCTCGTGCGCGGCGCTGCGCCTGGCGCGCTTCAACACCAACGTCGGCGTCGTCGACAAGCGCTTCTTCCAGGGCCTGCCGAGCCCGGCCGCGGCGGCGCTGGTGATGGGCTTCATCTGGCTGATGGACAACGCCGGCTTCACCGGCATCGAGGAAGGCCCCTGGCTCGGCTGGGTGACCTTCGCCTTCACGCTCTACGCCGGGCTGACGATGGTCACCAACGTGCCGTTCTACAGCTTCAAGGACCTGAGCATCAAGCGCTCGGTGCCGTTCGTGGTCATCGTCCTGATCGCCCTCGGCATCGCGATCATCAACATCCACGTCCCCGGGGCGCTGTTCGGTCTCTTCGTCACCTACGGGATCTCCGGTTACGGGATGTATGTCTGGAAGAAATTGAAGGGCAAGCCGGTGAGCGTGATTGCAACGTCGACCGACGAACCCGACGAACAAGGCTTGCACCGATGAGCCGCGGTGCGCTATATTGAGCTCGTGATGTTGCGAATTCGTTCGGCCCTCCTGCTTCTTCTTCGACCTTTCAGGGCTCGCTGAACGACCTCGTCCCAACGTCTCGTCTGACCGGCCCGCTTGCAAACGCAGCGGGCCGTTTTGTTTTCTGCGAAGGAAATCGCCGTGACCGACCGCCTGTTCATCTTCGACACCACCTTGCGCGACGGCGAGCAATCGCCCGGCGCCTCGATGACCAAGGACGAAAAGCTCCGCATCGCCAGGCAGCTCGAGCGGCTCAAGGTCGACGTCATCGAGGCCGGCTTCGCGGCGTCGTCGAACGGCGACTTCGAGGCGGTGCGGGCGATCGCCCAGGCGATCAAGGGCTCGACCGTGTGCTCGCTGGCGCGCGCCAACGACCGCGACATCAGCCGCGCCGCCGACGCGCTCAAGGGCGGCGAGTCGACCCGGATCCACATCGTCATCGCCACCAGCGACCTGCACATGGAAAAAAAGCTCCGCATGACGCGCGAGCAGGTCTTCGAGCAGGCCCGGCTCTCGGTCCGCTTCGCGCGCAACCTGAACGGCGACGTCGAGTTCTCGCCCGAGGACGGCTATCGCTCGGATCCGGAGTTCCTCTACCGCGTCCTGGAGACCGTGATCGCCGAGGGCGCGACGACGATCAACATCCCCGACACGGTCGGCTACGCCATCCCCGAGCTCTTCGGCGAGTTCCTGCTCGACCTGCGCAACAAGATCCCGAACGCCGACAAGGCGGTCTGGTCCGTGCACTGCCACAACGACCTCGGCATGGCGGTCGCCAACTCGCTCGCCGGCGTCAAGATCGGCGGCGCGCGCCAGGTCGAGTGCACGATCAACGGGCTTGGCGAGCGCGCCGGCAATTGCTCGCTCGAGGAGATCGTCATGGCGGTGAAGACGCGGCGCGACTACTTCGGCCTCGACGTCGGCATCGACACCACCCAGATCGTGCCCGCATCGCGCCTGGTCGCGCAGACGACCGGCTTCGTCGTCCAGCCCAACAAGGCCGTCGTCGGCGCCAACGCCTTCGCGCACGCCTCGGGGATCCATCAGGACGGCGTCCTGAAGGCGCGCGACACCTACGAGATCATGCGGGCCGAGGACGTCGGCTGGGCCGCCAACAAGATCGTCCTCGGCAAGCTCTCGGGCCGCAACGCCTTCAGGCATCGCCTGAAGGAGCTCGGCATCGAGCTCGAGTCCGAGGCCGACGTCAACGCCGCCTTCGCCCGCTTCAAGGAGCTCGCCGATCGCAAGAGCGACATCTTCGACGAGGACATCATTGCCCTGGCGATGGAAGGCGAGGTCGCCGCCGAGCACGAGCACTACCGGCTGATCTCGTTGTCGCAGCATTCCGAGACCGGCGCGCGGCCCCAGGCGAGCGTCTCGTTCGCCGCCGGCGAGGCCGAGCACAGCGGCTCGAGCGACGGCAACGGCCCGGTCGACGCGAGCCTCAAGGCGATCGAGTCGAAGGTCGGGAGCGGCGCCGAAATGCTCCTCTATTCGGTCAATGCCATCACCTCGGGCAGCACAGAATCCCAAGGCGAGGTGACGGTGCGGCTGCAGCAGGGCGGCCGGATCGTCAACGGCGTCGGCGCCGACCCGGACATCGTCGTCGCGTCAGCCAAGGCCTACCTCTCTGCGTTGAACAAGCTGCACAGCAAGACGGAACGGATCCCGGCACAGGGCTGAACCGGATTGCGAAGGCGCCGAAAGGCGCCTTTTCGTGGCTTCGGTCTCACTTTAGAAAGAACGCGCAAGCTTTTGATCTTGCGCGTTTTTATTGCCTCCCTTAGACTCGCGCCGCTGCTCCCGAGGACGTTCCCTTGCCGATCATTGCCAAGCTTTTCCCCGCGGCCTTCGTGCTCGCCTTCGCCGTCACCTGCGCCGCCGCGCCCGATCCGGCCGGACCGGAGACGCCGAAAAGCCGCGCCGTCGCCTCGCGCCTGACCAAGATCGCCGCCAACGCGAAGGTCCGCCAGATCCTCGTCGTCCGCTCCGGGCGCCATGGCGTCCGCCACGCCTCGGCGATCCGCTTCGAGCCGGCCAAGCCGTCGTTCGGCCAGATGATCGGCCTGCACGCCTCGGCCGATTCGCTCGAGCTGAAGTCGGGCGTCGCTCTGATCCTCGACCAGGACACCGACGAGGTCCTGTTCAGCAAGAACTCGCAGGCGATCCTGCCGATCGCCTCGCTCACCAAGCTGATGACGGCGATGGTCGTCACCGAGTCGCAGCAGCCGCTCGGCGAGACGATCACGATCACCGACGACGACATCGACACCGAGAAGGGCAGCCGTTCGCGCCTGCGCGTCGGCACCCAGCTGCGCCGCGAGGAGATGCTGCACCTGGCGCTGATGTCGTCCGAGAACCGCGCCGCCCACGCCCTCGGCCGCAGCTATCCCGGCGGCCTGAGCGCGTTCGTCGCGGCGATGAACCAGAAGGCGCACGCCCTCGGCATGAACGACACCCACTATGTCGAGCCGACGGGCCTGTCGAGCCAGAACCAGTCGAGCGCGCGCGACCTGGCGACGCTCGTCAAGGCGGCGCACGAGGTCCAGCTCATCCGCGAGCTCTCGACGTCGCTCGAGTACACGGCGGAGGTCGGCAACCGGGCCGTCCAGTTCCGCAACACCAACGGCCTGGTCAAGAGCCCGGAGTGGGAGATCGGCCTGCAGAAGACCGGCTACATCTCGGAAGCCGGCCGCTGCCTGGTGATGCAGGCCAAGCTCGCCGGCCGCCACCTGATCATGGTGTTCCTCGATTCCGCCGGCAAGTACTCGCGGATCGGCGACGCCGAGCGCGTGAGGCGCTGGATCACGGCGTCGGTGCCGGGCGCTGTTCCGGCCGCGCT
The DNA here is from genome assembly GCA_035995885.1 of Caldimonas sp. Taxonomy (GTDB): domain Bacteria; phylum Pseudomonadota; class Gammaproteobacteria; order Burkholderiales; family Burkholderiaceae_C; genus Schlegelella_A. Next base: position 4,899 of record DASYKC010000242.1, read on the forward strand.
CGAGGCGCACAAGCCGACGCTCTGAACCTCCCGCGGCGCCCCGCGCCGCCGCTTCAGCCGCGGTGCCCGAGGGTCGCCGAGATCGCTGCCGCCGTCGCGCGCAGCCGCTCGAGCCAGGCTTCCTCGAGGCGATCGGCGGGCGCCGAGATCGAGAGGCCCGCGACGAGCTTGCCCTGATCGTCGAGGATCCCGGCCGCCATGCAGCGCACGCCGAGCTCGAGTTCCTCGTCGTCGCGTGCGGTCCCGTACTGGCTCACGCGCGCCAGCTCGCGCTCGAGCTTGGGCAGCTCGGTGATGCTGTTGCGCGTGTGCCCGGCGAGCCCCGTGCGTGCCGCGTAGGCGCGGACCCGCTGGGCGTCGTCGTTGGCGAGGAAGAGCTTGCCGACGGACGTCAGGTGCAGCGGTGCGCGGCCGCCGACGGTGCGCACGACCTGCATCCCCGAGCGCTCGCTGTACGTCCGCTCGACGTAGACGATCTCGTCGCCCTGGCGCATCGACAGGTTGACCGGCTGGTGCGTCAGCTTGTGGAGCTCCCTCATCGGCCCGAGCGCGGCATCGCGGACATCGAGGCGCGCCTTCACGAGGTTGCCGAGCTCGAGCAGGCGCATGCCGAGGCGGTAGCTGCCGGGCTCGGGGCGATCGACGTAGCGGCCGATCGTCAGGTCGTTGAGGATGCGGTGCGCGGTCGAGGGATGCAGGCCGCTCTGCTCGCTGATCGCCTTGAGCGCGACCGGCTCCTGATGCGAGGCGAGCAGGTCGAGCAGGCCGAAGGCGCGTTCGAGCACCTGGATCGTGATGCTGCGCTCCTCGCTCCTTCTCATGCCGAGTTCTTCATGCCGAGTTCTTCATGCCGGATCCTTCATGCCGAATTCTCGCCGGATCGGCCGATCGCGGCGCGCGCCGCGGCGACGCCGCTGCGAACCGCGCCTTCGAGCGTCGCCGGATAGGGGCCCTCGATGTAGTCGCCGCAGGCGAAGAGTCCCGGCGCGACCGTCATCGGCGGACGGACGAGGCCCGGCGTGCAGGCGAAGGTGGCGCGTTTCTCGACCAGCGTGCGAACGAGCTCGAGCGGCGTGCCCAGGTAACGGCCGAGCTGCTCGGTGCCCTGCGCCAGCGTCGCCGTCTCGATGGCGTGCGCGCCGCGCTCGACCCAGGTCGCCGCGCCGCTGATCACGAAAGCGAGCAGCCCGGCATCGCTGCCGAGCCGGCCTCGGTCGAAGACGAACTGCGCCGGACGGGCGTCGTCGGAACGCAGGGCGAGCAGCGGCTCGGGCAGGATGCAGCCGGCGCTGCGTGCGTACACCGTCGCGATCGGCTCGTGGCGGAGCGTCGCCGCGAGCGCCGTCCATCGCTCGGCATGCGGCAGCGCCAGCCGCGCCGCCTCGACGTCGCTAGCGGCGATGACGACGCGATCGGCGCGAACGCCGTCGACGCGCCAGGCGGCGCCGTCGCTCTCGATCCTCTCGACCCGATGAGTCAGGCGGATCGTCGCGCCCGTTCGCGTCAGCCAGGCAAGCGCCGGCGCCGGCAGGATCTCGCCGAGGCCGCGCCGCGGCAGCAGCAGGTCGGCGGCGCCGCGTTGTCCGGCCAGGGCGTCGCGAAGAACGCGCAGGAAGACGGTGCCGCTGGCCTCGGCCGCCGGCGTGTTGAGGGCGGCGACGCAGAGTGGCTCGATGAAGTCGCGACGGACCGCCGGCGGCAAGGCCGCCGTGAGACCGGCGACCGTCCGGTCGGGCGCGCAGCGAAAGCCCGAGCGGCGCCAGCCCGAAGCCACGCGCAGCAGCGCGATGCGCGCGCCCCATGACCAGCCGCGCCGGCCGAGAACCGCCAGGACGAATGACGGGAGCGGCTCGCCCGGGCGCATGCGCAGGCCGCGGCCGTCGGCATCGACGAGCGTCAGCGGCAAGCGCGCGAAGGCGTCTTCCTCGACCACGCCGACAATGCCGAGCAGCCGCAGCGTCTCGACGTAGGCGCCGATGCAGATGTGCTGGCCGTTGTCGAGGACGCCGCCGTGCGAGACGACGTCGCGGGCGCGGCCGCCGGCCATCGGCGCCATCTCGAACAGCGTCACGCGCGCGCCTTCACGGGCCGCCTCGACGGCGGCGGCGAGCCCGGCCCAGCCGGCGCCGACGACGGCGATGTCGAGCGGCAGGCTCACGCGCCGTGCGCCGTGCTCATCGACCGCGCCAGTTGGTCCGCATCGCGATCCACAACTTTCGGATCGGAGTCAGCGAGATGCGCTGGTGCAGCACGGCGAAGTCGTCGGCCTCGATCTCGCGCAGCAGGCTGCGGTAGATGTTGGCCATCATGAGGCCGGGCTTCTGCGCGGCCCGGTCGACGTCGCCGAGCAGCGCCAGCGCCTCGTCGTAGGTGCGGTGCGCGCGCTCGGCCTGGAAGCGCATCAGCGCCTTGAAACGATCGCTGTACTTGCGCTCGAGCAGCTCGGCCGCCTTGACGTCGAACTGCTTCAGCTCGCTCATCGGCAGATAGATGCGGCCGCGGCGCGCGTCGTCGCCGACGTCGCGGATGATGTTGGTGAGCTGCATCGCCAGGCCGAGCCGGTGCGCGTAGTCGACCGTCGCCGCCAGCGTCCGCCCGAAGATGTTAGCGGCGACCTCGCCGACGACGCCCGCCACGAGATCGCAGTAGCGGGCGAGGCCGGCGTAGTCGAGGTAGCGCGACTGGTCGAGGTCCATCTGGCAGCCTTCGATGACGGCGAGCAGGTGGGCCGGTTCGATGCCATAGGCGACGACGTGCGGCATGAGCGCGCGCATCGCCGGATGGCTGGGGTTGCCGGCAAACGCCGCACCGACCTCGCTGCGCCACCAGGCGAGCTTCGTCGCGGCGACGCCGGGGTCGGAAACCTCGTCGGCGACATCGTCGACCTCGCGGCAGAAGGCGTAGAACGCGGTTATCGCGGCGCGCCGCGGCGGCGTCAGGAAGAGAAAGGCGTAATAGAAGCTCGAGCCGCTGGCGGCGGCCTTGTCCTGGACGTATTGCTCGGGAGTCGTCACGACGGCGCCTAGGTCCGGTCGGCGCGCGGCGCGGCCGCGGCGGCGGCGCGCGCGCCGGCGCCGCGGCGCATCGTCAGCGCGCGCCAGGCCAGCAGCGGCGCATCGGCCGCGCCGATCGTCGGCCGCGCGACGAGCGTCGCGCCGCCGAGGCGATCGATCTTCTCGAGGATGCGCAACCCGCCCTGGACGACGAAACGAAGCTCCCAGCCGGCGCGCCCGCCGATCGCGTGGACGAGCGGGGCGCCGGCGAGCATGAGGTCGCGCGTCCAGGCGACGAGCTCGGCGACGAGGGCGTGGACACGGTCGCTGTCGCGTCGCTCGAGCAGGTCGGCGACGTCGACGTCGTGCCGCCGCGCATCGGCGGCGGGCACGTAGAGGCGGCCGCGCGCGGCATCGACGCCGAGGTCCTGCCAGAAGTTGGCGAGCTGGAGCGCGCTGCAGACGGCGTCGGCGCGCGCCAGCGCGGCCGGGTCGTCGATGCCGTAGAGATGCAGGAGCAGGCGGCCGATCGGATTCGCCGAGCGCCGGCAATAGTCGAGCAGGCCGGCGCGATCGGCGTAGCGCATTTGCGCGGCGTCCTGCGCGAACGCGTCGAGCAGGTCGGCGAGCAGCGGCATGGGCAGGCGGTGTCGGTCGAGCGCCTGGGCGAGCGGGCCGAACACCTCCGGCCACCGCGTCGAGGGCGCGTTGCCTGCGGCGACGGCGAACAGGTCGGTGCGAAAGTCGGCCAGGTCGGCGAGCCGCGTCGCCGGCGCGGCGTCGCCTTCGTCGGCGATGTCGTCGGCGCAGCGCGCGAAGCGGTAGATCGCGACGATCGGCGGACGCAGCTCCGGCGGACAGAGCCAGGAGGCCACCGGGAAGTTCTCGTAGTGATCGACGCCCACCGGCCGCGATTCTCCATGCCGCCGCGGTCAGCGCGCCGGTAACCGGTTTCGCGTGCCGCGGAGCCGGTAAACTAGCAGACCTTCCAGAGCGTCACCCAAAACTCGAGAAGGGGTCGCGCAGCGACCCCGCTGTCCTTCCAACATCACCCGCGCGGGTGGCGAAATTGGTAGACGCACCAGGTTTAGGTCCTGACGCCTTCACCGGCGTGTCGGTTCGAGTCCGACCCCGCGCACCAGATCCCATCGAAAGACCGAAGCAACATCATGGCCGTCCACGTTGAAACCCTCGACAAGCTCGAGCGGCGCATCACCCTCTCGCTGCCGGCGTCGACGATCGCCTCCGAAGTCGAGACCCGCCTGCGCCGCCTCTCGCGCACCGTCCGTGCCGACGGCTTTCGTCCCGGCAAGGTGCCGATGAGCGTCGTCTCGCAGCGCTACGGCTACTCGGTCCACAGCGAGGTCCTGAACGACAAGGTCGGCCAGGTCTTCTCGCAGGCCGTCAACGAGGCCAAGCTGCGCGTCGCCGGACCGCCGCGGATCACCGAGAAGGCCGAGGCGCCCGAAGGCGAGGTCGCTTTCGACGCGACCTTCGAGGTCTATCCCGAGGTCAAGCTCGGCGACCTCGCCGAGGCCGAGGTCGAGCGCGTCTCGACCGACGTCACCGACGAGGCCGTCGACAAGACGATCGAGATCCTCAGGAAGCAGCGGCGCACGTTCCAGCAGCGCCCGGCCGCCGAAGGTGCCGCCGAAGGCGACCGGGTGACGATCGACTTCGCCGGCACCGTCGACGGCGTTCCTTTCGACGGCGGCAAGGCCGAAGGCTTCCAGTTCGTGATCGGCGAAGGCCAGATGCTCGCGCAGTTCGACAGCGCCGTGCGCGGCATGAAGGCGGGCGATTCGAAGACCTTCCCGCTCCAGTTCCCGGCCGACTACCAGGGCAAGGACGTCGCCGGCAAGGAAGCCGACTTCACGGTGACGCTGAAGAAGATCGAGGCCCAGCATCTGCCGGCGGTCGACGAGTCGCTGGCGAAGGCGCTCGGCATCGCCGGCGGCACGGTCGACGCACTGCGCGCCGATGTTCGCAAGAACCTCGAGCGCGAGGTCAGGTTCCGCGTCCAGGCGCGCAACAAGGCGAGCGTCATGGACGCGCTCGTCAAGTCGGCCGAGCTCGAGGTGCCGAAGTCGCTCGTCGCCGGCGAGACCGAGCGGATGGTCGAGCAGATGCGCGCCGACCTGAAGAAGCGCGGCGTCAAGGACGCAGAGACCGCGCCGATCCCGGCCGAGATGTTCCAGGCGCAGGCGGAGCGGCGCGTCCGCCTCGGCCTGGTCGTCGCCGAGCTCGTGCGCAGCCAGAACCTGCAGGCCAAGCCCGAGCAGCTGCAGGCGCACATCGAGGAGCTCGCGCAAAGCTACGAGAAGCCGGGCGAGGTGATGCGCTGGTACCTGAGCGACCGCAACCGCATGGCCGAGGTCGAGGCCGTCGTGGTCGAGAACAACGTCGCCAATCACGTCCTCGAGCGCGCCAAGGCGACGTCGAAGAACGTGCCGTTCGACGAGCTGATGGCGGGTTGATGGCGGGTTGATGGCGGGTTGATGGCGGGCTGACGCCGCGCCGTCCGAACGGGCAGGTGCGGCGCCGCGGGGGCGCACTTGTCGCCACATAATCGGCCCCGACATGTCGATCATCCAAGAGAGCAGGAACGATTCATGAGCGCGCTGGAAACCGTTGGTCTGGGCATGGTGCCGATCGTCATCGAGACGTCGGGACGGGGCGAGCGTGCCTACGACATCTACAGCCGGCTCCTGCGCGAGCGGCTGATCTTCCTGGTCGGGCCGGTCACCGACCAGACCGCCAACCTCGTCGTCGCGCAGATGCTCTTTCTCGAGAGCGAGAACCCCGACAAGGACATCCACCTCTACATCAACTCGCCGGGCGGCTCGGTGAGCGCGGGCCTGTCGATCTACGACACGATGCAGTTCGTCAAGCCCGACGTCTCGACGATGTGCATGGGCATCGCCGCCAGCATGGGCTCGTTCCTGCTGATGGCCGGCGCGAAGGGCAAGCGGATGGCGCTGCCGAACTCGCGCGTCATGATCCACCAGCCGTCGGGCGGCGCGCAGGGCCAGGCCACCGACATCGAGATCCATGCGCGCGAGATCCTGAAGACGCGCGAGCAGCTCAACAAGATCTACGCCGAGCGCACCGGCCAGCCGATCGAGAAGATCCGCGCCGACATGGAGCGCGACTTCTTCATGGACCCCGAAGAGTCGAAGGCCTACGGCCTGATCGACCAGGTCCTGAGCCAGCGCAGCACGCCGCCGACCCCCGTCAACAGGGGATAAAGCGCGCAAAAGTGCCGGCAAACGCGCCGGCCGTGGGAAGGCGGCAACAACACGCCCAACGGGGCCTTTCTCCGGGTGAAGGCTCCGTTTTCTTTTCCACTATGATTGTTTTCGCGTCCCCGTTGGCCGCCGCCTCTTAAGCGACTTACATGGCCGAGAAAAAAGGTTCCTCGAGCGAAAAGGTTCTCTACTGCTCGTTCTGCGGCAAGAGCCAGCACGAGGTGAAGAAGCTCATCGCCGGTCCGTCGGTGTTCATCTGCGATGAGTGCATCGAGCTGTGCAACGACATCATCCGCGACGAGGTGCCCGTCGACGCCGGCGACTCGAAGTCGCCGAAGTCCGACCTGCCGATCCCGAGCGAGATCAAGGCGAGCCTCGACCAGTACGTGATCGGCCAGGAGGTCGCCAAGCGCACCCTCTCGGTCGCGGTCTACAACCACTACAAGCGGCTCAAGCACATGAGCCGGACCAAGGACGAGATCGAGCTCTCGAAGAGCAACATCCTCCTGATCGGCCCGACCGGCTCGGGCAAGACGCTGCTCGCGCAGACGCTGGCGCGCCTGCTCAACGTGCCCTTCGTGATCGCCGACGCGACGACGCTCACCGAAGCCGGCTACGTCGGCGAGGACGTCGAGAACATCATCCAGAAGCTGCTGCAGAACTGCGGCTACGACGTCGAGAAGGCGCAGCGCGGCATCGTCTACATCGACGAGATCGACAAGATCTCGCGCAAGGCCGACAACCCGTCGATCACGCGCGACGTCTCGGGCGAGGGCGTCCAGCAGGCCTTGCTCAAGCTCGTCGAAGGAACGATGGCGTCGGTGCCGCCGCAAGGCGGGAGGAAGCATCCCAACCAGGACTTCCTGCAGATCGACACGACCAACATCCTCTTCATCTGCGGCGGTGCCTTCGACGGCCTCGAGAAGGTGATCCAGAACCGCTCCGAAAAGTCGGGCATCGGCTTCGGCGCGACCGTGCACACGAAGTCGGAAAAGCGCGTCTCGGAAATCTTCCGCGAGGTCGAGCCGGAAGACCTGATCAAGTTCGGCCTGATCCCCGAGCTCGTCGGGCGCCTCCCGGTCGTCGCGACGCTCGGCGAGCTGACCGACGATGCGCTCGTCCGCATCCTCACCGAGCCGAAGAACGCGCTCGTCAAGCAATACCAGAAGCTCTTCGCGATGGACGGCGTCGAGCTCGAGATCCGGCCGTCGGCGCTCGCCGCGATCGCCAAGAAGGCGCTCGCCCGCAAGATCGGCGCGCGCGGCCTGAGGTCGATCATGGAACAGTCGCTGATCGACACCATGTTCGAATTGCCGACGCTCGACGGCGTCGCCAAGGTCGTTCTCGACGAGCACACGATCCAGGACGAGGCCAAGCCGCTTCTCGTGTACCGAGAGCCGGCGAAGTTCAGCGCCTGATGCCCAACAAGCCCGACGCTCCCCGATCGGGCAGATTCTTCCCCGCGGCGCCCGACCTCCCCGCCGCCCCCTTTTAATCGCTGTCTCGAGCCTCACATCGGCTGAGAAAGAGAGGTCCCAATGTCCGGTCATCCCGTATTGCCTGCCGAGAAGATCACGCTGCCGTTGCTGCCCTTGCGCGACGTCGTCGTCTTCCCGCACATGGTCATTCCGCTGTTCGTCGGCCGCCCGAAGTCGATCAAGGCCCTCGAGGTCGCGATGGAAGCCGGCCGCCAGATCATGCTGGTCGCCCAGAAGGCCGCCGGCAAGGACGAGCCCAAGCCCGACGACATGTTCGAGGTCGGCTGCGTCTCGTCGATCCTGCAGATGCTGAAGCTCCCCGACGGCACGGTGAAGGTGCTCGTGGAAGGCGTGCAGCGCGCGACCACGCACAGCGTCAGCGACAACGGCGAGTACTTCGTCTCCGAAGTCACGCCCGTGCCGCCCGAAGTCGAGCAGAAGAGCGAGGTCGAGGCCCTGCGCCGCGCCGTGACGCAGCAGTTCGACCAGTACGTCAAGCTCAACAAGAAGATCCCGCCCGAGATCCTGACCTCGATCGCCGGCATCGACGACGCCGGCCGCCTCGCCGACACGATCGCCGCGCACCTGCCGCTGAAGCTCGAGAACAAGCAGTCCGTGCTCGACCTCGTCGACGTCGACAAGCGGCTCGAGAAGCTCCTCGAGCAGCTCGAGCACGAGGTCGACATCCTGCAGGTCGA
>DASYKC010000243.1:0-2106 GCA_035995885.1 Caldimonas sp.
GCCATCGACTGGACTGCGGCCGTCGCGCCGAAGGATCGGCCGCAAAGCGTCGCCGCGCTGCGCCGGGCCCTTGCCGACGACCCCGAGGGCATGCCGCCGCCGGCCGCCACGCCGCGCGCGAGGCGGCCAGGGCGGCGCGAACTCGTCGCGCTGGCGCTGGCGGCGTTCGGCCTGTTCGGCGTCGGTGCGTGGACGCTCGTCTCGACGACGTCGAGGTTCGCTGCGGCTGCGCCACCGCAGACGAGCGTGCCGGCGCCGGCGCCGACGCCGCGCGTCGCGCCCGCGCCCGCGCCGATTGACGCAGTGCCGCCAAGGTCGGCAGCGATTCACGCCACGCCGGTGTCGGAGCCCGTCGCGGCGCAGGCGGCGCAGACGACGGCGGCCGCGGCGAAGCCCGAGGGGGCACCCTCGCTCGCGCAGCGACCCGGGGCGCCGAAGCGACCGCCCGCCGCCGCGAAGTCGATGCCCCGGGCCGCGCCGCCATCGCCCCGAACGGAGCCGACCGCGGTGGGGTCACGCGGCCCCGCCGAAGCCTGCGGCGGCGGCGGCAACTTCATCGCCCGCGCGATCTGCGTCAGCCGGCAATGCCAGACGGCGGGCTCGCGCATGCACCCCGAGTGCGTCGAAGCGCGAAGGATCGAGGAGCAGCGGCAGCGCCGGATGGAGCGCTGAGGACGGTCCGACCGTCAGCTCGCGACCTCCGCCTCCGGTGCCGCCAGCTCGCGCCAGATCGCGACCAGGATCGCCAGCAAGGTCGGGCCGAGAAAGAGGCCGAGGACGCCGAACGTCTCCAGCCCGCCGACGATGCCGAGCAGCGCGAGCACGAGCGGCAGCCGCGTGCCGGCGCTCATGAACTTCGGCCGCACGAAGTGGTCGGCGATGAAGATCGCCGTCGCGCCGAACGCGAGCAGCACGAGCGCCGACACGGTCGCGCCGACCGCCAGCAGGTAGACGACGACGAGCACGAGCACGAGCATCGCGCCGAACGGCACCATGCCGAGCACGCCGGTCGCGAGGCCGATCGCCGCGGGATGCGGAACGCCGGCGGCGATGCACGCCAGCGTCATCAGGAGCGCGACGCCGACGCCGACGAGGACGAGCCCGTTGACCGCGCCGCGGACCGAACGGACGACGAGCGGCAAGGTGCGCAGCCCCGCGGCCCCGAGCTGGCGCAAGACGACGGCGCCGATCTGCGCCGCGAGCGCCGCGCCGTCGAGGTACAGGAAGAACAGGACGACGATGCAGAAGAAGAACTTCATCGCGTCGTGGGCGACGAGCGCGGCGAGCGTGCGGCCGCGCGCGAGATCGAACTCGCCCCCCAGCGAGTGCACGAACGCGCTGAGCGCGCCGGGGGACTCGAGGTGGTCGTTCCAGATCTGCACCAGCCAGGGGCCGATGAACGGCACGCCGCCGAGCCAGGGCGGCGCCGGCAGGCCGCTCTCCTGGCTCGACGTCCACAGGTGCAGCAGCGCCGGCGCCTCGTGCCAGCCGTGCAGGACGACGTAGGCGAACGGCACGACGAACACGCAGACGACGGCCGCGGTCAGGAACAGCGCGCTCCACGGCGCGAAGCGCGCCCCGCGGCGCAGCACGAGGCGCTCGTGCAGCGGCCACGTCGCGATCGCGATCAGGCCCGCCCACAGGATCGGCGTGATCAGGTTGTGCAGGAGATGCAGGCCCGCGGCCGCGAGCGCGAGGACGACGAGGGCGCGCAGGATCTGCGGGTTCATGCCGTCGGTCTCGAAGGGCGAGTGTCGACGGCTCCGCGCATGGGCGCGATTGTCGTCGCTGGCACGCCGGCTGGAGGCTGTCGTCTCTGACCTCTCGCGCAGGGCATCCGGCCGGGCCAGGCGGGTCTCTATCATCGGTGACCCCCTGAAGGAGCCCTGACGCCATGTCCGTTCAATTCCGTCGCCGATCGGTGCTGGCGCTCGCCGCTGCCGCCATCGCCCCGTCCGCCTGGTCGCAGGCCGCCTCCGACAGCACCCTCGCCCAGATCAAGCAACGCGGAACGCTCCGCGTCGGCGTCACCCAGGCGCCGCCGTGGTACTCGAAGGACCCGAAGTCCGGCGACTGGGCGACCGGTGTCGGCGTCTCGCTCGGCAA
>DASYKC010000244.1:0-11662 GCA_035995885.1 Caldimonas sp.
GAAGCGAATCTTTACCTCGCACCCGGCGCCCGCTCACACGCGCCGACTAGCGTCCTCTCGTCGAACGACAGGAGGAGGGAGCATGAGGAATCGAATCGTCCTCGCGACGGCGGCCGCGGCCGCGCTGGCCGCGCTGGCCGCGCTCGCCGCGGGCTGTGGCGGCGGCGGCGATCCTGCGCCGGCGCCGCCGGTCGTCGTCGCCTGCTCGAGCACGCAGCTCGCCAACGGCGCCGCCGACGCGACGCTCGCCCTCGCCGCGTGGCCCGACCGCGACTACGACCTGGTCCTGCCGGCGTCGCACGAATGCGGCAAGCCGATCGCGGTCGTGATCGCGCTGCACGGCGGCGGCAGCAACAAGGAAGGCATGCGCAAGCTCGCCTGCCCGGAAGGCGACCTGGCGAGCGCCGGCTGCCTGCATCGCGTCGCCGGCGCGGTCGGCATCGCCGTCGTCTACGCCAACGGCAGCAACGCCGTCGGCGGCAAGCTGATCGAGCCGAACGGAGTTCGCACCTGGAATGCCGGCGGCGGCCAGAACGGCTACATCTGCGTCAGCGGCGCGGCCTGCACGCAGGGCATTGACGACATCGCCTACCTGCGCGCGCTCGTCGCCGATCTCGCAACTCGCATCAGCGTCGACCCGAAGCGGCTGTTCGCGACCGGCTTCTCCGACGGCGCGGCGATGTCGCAGCGACTCAGCTGCCAGGGCGCCGACCTGTTCGCCGCGATCGCGCCGGTCTCGGGCGAGAACCAGTTCGCGCTCGCCGGCTGCACGCCGAGCGCGCCGGTCGCCGTCCTCGACGTCCACGGCACGCTCGACGCGTGCTGGCCGTACGCCGGCGGCAACGGCGGCTGCATCGAGAACGGGCTCTACGTCTCGGTCGATTCGACCCTCGCCGGCTGGGCGTCGCGCAACGGCTGCGATCCCGCGCCGACACTGACGACGCTCGCGCCGCGTCCGGGCATCAGCGACGGCACCCTCGTCGTTCGCCACGACTACGCGCACTGCGCCGCCGGCGGCGCGCTCGAGCACCTCGAGGTCGTCGGCGACGGCCACTTCTGGGCCGGCGGCAATCCGTACGCAAGCGGTGCGATCCTCGGCGGCACGATGAGCCGGCAGCTCGACACCAGCCAGGCGGTGGTCGATTTCTTCGTCGCCCACGGCCGGCCGTAGCGGGCCGAATCCGTCGAGCCCAGCTTCGCTCACCGTGCAGGCGCCGGGCGACGTCGCCGTAGCATGCATGCCGTCTCGACGATGACAATTCGGCAAGTATGGCGAGCTTCGACGAACGGGTCGTGAACGGGATCGGCGTGCTGTCGGCGATCGTCGACAGCGGCACCTTTGCCGCGGCGGGCGAGGTGCTGAACATGTCCCAGTCCGGCGTCAGCCGATCGATTGCGCGGCTGGAGGCGCGCCTCGGCATTCGTCTCCTCGAACGCACGACGCGATCGGTCAGCCTCACCGACGAAGGCAGGCGCTTCTACGAACAGGTGATACCGCTGCTGGCCGGCCTGGAAGAGGCGGCGGCTTCCGCCGCTCAGGGCACGACAGCGGTTCGCGGCCGCCTGAGAGTCAACCTCGATCCTTATTTTTCCCGGTTGATCCTCGGCCCGCGCCTGGGTGCATTCGTCGACAGCTACCCGCAATTGCGCCTCGAGCTCATCACCACGGACCACCTCGGCGACCTCGTGGCGGACGGCTTCGACCTGGCCGTTCGCTTCGGCCATCCGCGCCCCTCGACCCTGATCGCTCGCAAGCTCCTGGACCCGCGGATGCTGACCATCGCCGCGCCCGCCTACCTCGAGCGCTACGGCCGACCCCAGGATCCGCGCGAGCTCGAGAAAGGTCATCACGTCTGCATCCAGTTCCGTGACCCGGAGACCGGGCGCCCCTACCCGTGGGAATTCCACAAGCGCCGCAACAAGCTCGTGCTCGAGACCCGCGGCACGCTGACCGTCAACGACGCCGGAACGCTGTACAGCGTGTGCCTGGCCGGCCACGGCATGGCGCAGGTCATGGATCTGGGCGTCGAGCCGATGATCGCCGACGGGCGTCTGGTGGAGGTGTTCCCGGACTGGCCCGACGAGCGCTTCCCGTTGTACGCGCTGCACCCGTCACGCCATCACTTGCCGGCGAAGACTCGCGCGTTTCTGGACTTCATCGTCGCCCTGCTGCGATAGCGCGCAACGCTCGATGATGATCTTGTGTCATCAATCAAATGACACCCATGTCATTGAAGTATTGAGCCGGTTTGCCGAGACTTCTTGCACCGCGGCCCGATGCCGCCTCGCAAGGAGTCTCGAATGTTCGCCATCACAGGAATCACGGGTCGGGTCGGCGGCGCCGTCGCCCGAACCCTCCTCGACAAAGGGCAGCGCGTGCGTGCCGTCGTTCGCGACGCGGCCAAGGGCGAGGCATGGGCGCGCCAGGGGTGCGAGGTTGCGCTCGCGCAGCTGGACGATGCCGCCGCGCTGAAGCAAGCCTTCACCGGCGTGGAAGGCGTGTTCTTCGTCTTGCCGCCGGTCTTCGATCCCGCGCCCGGCTTTCACGAGGCGCGCCGCGTGATTGCGGCGGTGCGTGAGGCGCTCGATGCCGTGCGCCCCGTCAAGGTCGTGTCCCTTTCGACGATCGGCGCCCAGGCGCTGCAGCCCAGCCTCCTGCAGCAGCACCGGTTGCAGGAAGAGAGCCTGGGAACCTTGCCGCTGCCCATCGCCTTCCTGCGCGCGGCCTGGTTCATGGAGAACGCGGCATGGGACATCGAGCCCGCCCGCACCATCGGCGTCATCCCCAGCTTTCTCCAGCCCTTGGACAAGCCGGTGCCGATGGTCGCGACCGAGGACATCGGCCGCCTGGCGGCCGAGTTGCTGCAGGAGACCTGGCAGGGCAGGCGCGTCGTCGAGCTCGAAGGCGCTCGCCTCGCGCCCAACGACGTCGCCGCCGCGTTTGCTCGCGTGCTCGGTCGCGACGTGCGCATGAACGTCGTGGCGCGCGCCACCTGGGAGGCGCTGTTCAGATCGCAGGGGATGAGAAACCCGTTGCCCCGCGCGCAGATGCTCGATGGCTTCAACGAAGGCTGGATCGACTTCGACGGTGATGCGTCCAGCATTCGCAAGGGAACGGTTTCCCTGGACATGGTGCTGAAAGCGCTGATCGCGCACGCGTGACGTTCCCATCGTCCGACTTTTCACAGCGTTCAGGTTTCCAGGACTCTACGAACATGAAGCACGAGATCAGCCGTCGCAGTCTGCTCAAGGACGCTGCCAGCTTGCTGGCCGCCCCGGTACTCGCTCACTCGATGAGCGCGCCGATGGCGGCCTCGGCCGAGACGACGACGAAAGCGGCCGGGCAGCTCCACCGCGGAGGACCGTTCCAGCCCATCGATCGCGCCCTGCAGCGGGCGGTCGACGATCGGCAGGTCGCCGGCGTGGTGGCAATGGCTGCGACCGACAGGGGCGTCGTCTACGAAGGGTCGTTCGGCCGACGCGACGCGGCACACGGCCCGGCGATGTCGCTCGACACGGTGTTCTGGCTGCTGTCCATGACCAAGGCGGTGACGGCAACCGCCTGCATGCAACTCGTCGAGCAAGGCAAGCTGCAGCTCGACGATCCCGTGGGCAAGCTGATACCGGAGCTGGCGTCGCCCAAGGTGCTCGAAGGCTTCGATACTTCCGGCGCACCGAAGCTTCGGCCCGCCAAGCGGGCCATCACCTTGCGCCACCTGCTGACCCACACGTCGGGTCTGACCTACAGCAACTGGAGCGACAAGCTGCCGCGGTACGAGAAGCTCACCGGCCAGGCCGACATCGCCGAAAGCAGGAACGGCGCGTTCGCCGCACCGCTCGAGTTCGACCCGGGCGATCGCTGGCAATACGGCATCGGCATGGACGTCGTCGGCAAGATCGTCGAGGCGGTCAGCGACCAGTCGCTCGAGGTCTACTTCCGCGAGAACATCTTCGCTCCGCTCGGCATGATCGACACCGGCTTCCTGATCGGCAGCGCCCAGAAGCGCCGCGTCGCGACCACCTACAGTCGCCGCCCCGACGGCTCGCTGAGCGCCATGCCGTTCGAGATGCCCCAGCACCCCGAGTTTCTCTCGGGTGGGGGCGGCCTCTTCGGCACACCGCGGGACTACCTCGCCTTTCTGCAGATGCTGCTGCACGACGGCACCTTCCGCGGCGCACGCATCCTGAGGCCGCAGACCGTGGCGACGATGCGCCAGAACCAGATCGGCGATCTGAACGTCAACCCGCTGAAGACGTCAGCGTCTGCCTGGTCGAACGATGCGGACCTGTTCCCGGGCATGGCGCAGAAGTGGGGCCTGTCGTTCGACATCAACACGCAGCCAGGGCCGAACGGCCGCAGCGCAGGCAGCATCTCGTGGGCCGGCCTGCTCAACTGCTACTACTGGATCGATCCCGTCAAGCGAGTGACCGGCACGCTGTTCACGCAGGTCCTGCCCTTCTACGACCCTGCCGTCGTGAGGCTCTACGGCGCCTTTGAGCGGGGCCTGTACGACGGCCTGAGCCCTGGCCGCGTCCGCCGGGTCTGAAGGGCGCGTCGCGTGTCAGTCGGCGATCGACGCGGGCGCGAGCGGCAGGGTCGCGACGAAGCGCGTGCCGTGCTCGCGGCTCGAGCTCACGTCCATCGTGCCGCCGTGCGCCTTGACGATCTGGTCGCTGATGTAGAGGCCGAGGCCGAGCCCTTCGCCCTGCAGCGACTGGCGCCAGAACGGCGCGAACAGCCTGGCCAGGTGCTCGGGCGCGATCGGCTCGCCGCCGTTGCCGACCTCGAGGCGCAGCGTGTCGCCGCGGCGGACGGCGCTGAACGTCACCGCCTCGGCCTGCGCGCCGTGGACGAGCGCGTTGGCGAGCAGGTTCGAGGCGAGCTGCTGCAGCCGCGTCACGTCGGCGAAGACCGTGCCCGCCACGTCGACGTGGCAATCGATGGCGCGCTCGGGGTGAACGTCCCGCAGCTCGGCGACGACCGCGAGCAGCGGCCTGGCGAGATCGGCGACGGTCGCGGCGCGCAAGGCGATGCCGCCGCCGAGGCGGCCGCGGGCGAAGTCGAGGACGTCGTCGATCAGCGCCGACATCCGCCTGACGTTCTTGTTGATCCGTGTCGCCAGGCCGGCGACCGTGGCCCGCTCGTCGGCCTTGAGGGCGAGCACGTAGCCGCACGCGCCGATCGCGGCGAGCGGATTGCGCAGGTCGTGGCCGAGGACGGCGATAAACTGCTCGCGCAGCTCGCCCGCCTCGCGCTCGTCGAGCAGCGCCTGCTGGACCTGGTCGCGCTTGCGGTCGTTGTCGAGCTGGAGCGCGATCAGCTCGGCGAACAGCATGAAGGTCGAGACGATGCGCGGCTCGGCGACCGGCGCCGGCTTCGGGTCGAGCGCGCACAGGGTGCCGAAGTAGTCGCCGTTGGCGAGGATGATCGGCACCGAGACATAGCTCTCGAAGCCGTAGATCTGCGGCGTGGGATGGCGGCAGTAGGCGGCGTCCTCGCTGACGTGCTCGATGACGATCGGCGCGCGCGCCTCGCGCACCTCCTTGCAGAGCGTCGTCCCGACGTCGAGCTCGCCGCCGACCTCGAGGCCGAAGCCGAGCCGGTCCAGCACGGCGCACGCCGTCCAGTGGCCCTCGGTCACCCGGGCGACCGCGGCGAACCCCATGCCGGTGGTGTCGCAGAGGACGCGCAGCAGCGTCGGCACGGCATCGATGCGGCCGATGCTGGCGAGGTCGCGGGCGATGCCCGGGCTGGCGTCGAGCGCCGTCGGCACGTTGGCCTCGCGCGGGAGCGGGTCGCGCCCCGGCGCCGCGATCGGCATCGGGTCGACGGGCAGGGGGCAGGCGGTGGAAGTCATCGGCGAGGCGGGGCAGGGCCCTCGGATGGTAAGCGGGGCGCATGAAAGCAGGTTGCGCGCCGGTGGTCGGCAGTCGCCGCTGCGCACCAGGCGCCGGCGCCGTATCCTCGCTGCTCCCGCGCCGGACGACGCCCTCATGCCCCAGCTCTTCGAGCCCCTCCAGATCGGCGCCCTGCCGCTCGCCAACCGCATCATCATCGCGCCGATGTGCCAGTACTCGGCGAGCGAGGGCTCGGCCGGCGACTGGCACCTGATCCACCTCGGCCACCTCGCGCTCTCGGGCGCGGGCCTGCTGATCGTCGAGGCGACGGCGGTTTCGGCCGAGGCCCGGATCACCGCCGGCGACCTCGGCCTCTACAGCGACGCCAACGAAGCGGCGCTGGCGCGCGTCCTCGGCGCCGTGCGCGCGAGCTCGCCGATCCGGATCGGCATGCAGCTCGCGCACGCCGGCCGCAAGGCGTCGAGCCGGGCGCCCTGGGAGGGCGGCGCGCAGGTGCCGGTCGGGCAGCCGGGCGGCTGGCCCGCGGTCGCGCCGTCCGCAGTGCCGCACTCGCCCTCGGAAGAGGCGCCGATCGCCCTCGACGCCGCCGGCCTGCAGAAGGTGCGCGACGACTTCGCGCAGGCGGCACGGCGCGCCGCCCGCCTCGGCCTCGACGGACTCGAGATCCACGCCGCGCACGGCTACCTGCTGCATCAGTTCCTCTCGCCGATCGCCAACAAGCGCAGCGACGACTACGGCGGCAGCCTCGACAACAGGATGCGCTTCCCGCTCGAGATCTTCGACGTCGTCCGCGCCGCGTTCCCTGCCGAGAAGCCCGTCTGGGCGCGCATCTCGGCGACCGACTGGGTGCCGGACGGCTGGGACATCGACGGCACGGTCGCGCTCTCGCAGGCGCTGAAGGCGCGCGGCTGCGCCGCGATCCACGTCTCGAGCGGCGGCGTCTCGCCGCAGCAGGCGATCAAGCTCGGCCCCGGCTACCAGGTGCCGTTCGCACAGCGCGTCAAGGCCGAGGTCGGCCTGCCGACGATCGCCGTCGGCCTGATCACCGAGGCCGAGCAGGCCGAGACGATCATCGCCAGCGGCGAGGCCGACGCCGTCTCGCTCGCCCGGGCGATGCTCTACGACCCGCGCTGGCCGTGGCACGCCGCCGCCAAGCTCGGCGCCCGCGTCGCCGCGCCGCACCAGTACTGGCGCTCGCAGCCGCGCGAGCACAAGGACCTGTTCGAGAACGCGGCGTTCGGCGCGCGCTGAAGGAAGAGCGATGCCGCCCCTGAGCGCCGAGACCCGCGAGCGCGTCGCCGAGATCGCCGGCTGGCACGGCTTCAGCGCCGGCGCGGCCGAGGCGATGCTCGCCGCCGTCGCGCGCGGCCGCGGCGCGATGGCGCAGTTCGACCATCCCGAGTTCGGCGGTGCCGGCCAGTGGATGCGCGGCGGCATGACGATGGTCGGCGACATGTTCAACAACGCGCTGAAGGCGCGCGTCGAGGCGCTCTGCGCCGATCTCTCGGCGCTCCTCGACAGCGATCCGGCGCTGACCGCGCCGGCGCCGCGCGCGGCCGTTGCCGAGGTCGCGGGAACGCGCGACGCCGCCGGCGCGTGGTGGCCGGAGGGCCTCGGCTCGCCCGCCAGCGCCGGTGCGCAGAACGACGTGCGCTACGCCTGGTTCGCCGCGCCGCGCCGGCTCGCGATCGAGCGCGACGGCCAGGTCACGCTCTACGACACCCTCGACCACCGCATCGGCGGCGTGGCGCAGCAGCAGTCGGCCACGAGCACGCTGACGTTCACGAGCCAGCACGGCGACGTCGACGTCGACCGGCTGCCGGTCGTCGGCGCCGGCGGCGCGGCCGCGGCCGGTGCTGCAGAGGACCGCGCTGAAGAGGCCAGCGACGCCAAGGCCGACGACGGTCCGCCGCTTGCCGGTCACCGCCACGACGCCATCGCCGCGATCGAGCGCCTCGCCGAGTTGCGCGCGCGCGGCATCCTCAGCGAGTCGGAGTTCGCGGCCAAGAAGGCCGAGCTGCTCGGCCGCATCTGACCCGAAGGAGAACCCCATGAAGCGCAACCCGCTCGGCCGCACCGGCCTGTTCGTCTCCGAGCTCTGCCTCGGCACCATGACCTTCGGCGGCGGCGACGAAGGCATGTGGGGCAAGATCGGCCGACTCCAGCAGAGCGACGCCGAGCGCATCGTCGGCAGCGCGATCGAGGCCGGCATCAACTTCATCGACACCGCCGACGTCTATGCCGGCGGCCGCTCGGAAGAGATCACCGGCCAGGCGCTGAAGAACCTCAAGGTGCCGCGCGAGCAGGTCGTCGTCGCGACCAAGGCGTTCGGCGAGACGGGCGGCGGCGCCAACGAACGCGGCGCGACGCGCAGCCACATCATCGCGGCGTTGAAGGAGAGCCTGCGCCGCTTGCAGCTCGACCACGTCGACCTCTACCAGATCCACGGCTTCGATCCGGCGACGCCGATCGAGGAGACGGTGCGCGCGCTCGACACGATGGTCGAGCACGGCCACGTGCGCTACGTCGGCGTCTCGAACTGGGCGGCGTGGCAGATCACGAAGGCGCTCGGCATCTCCGAGCGGCTCGGCCTGGCGCGATTCCAGACCCTGCAGGCGTACTACACGATCGCCGGCCGCGACCTCGAGCGCGAGCTGGTGCCCATGCTGCAGAGCGAGGGCGTCGGCCTGATGGTCTGGAGCCCGCTCGCCGGCGGCTTCCTGAGCGGCAAGTACGGGCGTGACCAGCAGGGCGAGGCGGGCAGCCGGCGCACCGCGTTCGATTTCCCGCCGGTCGACAAGGAGCGCGCCTACGACGTCATCGACGTCATGCGCGAGATCGGCGCTGCGCGCAAGGTCTCGGTGGCGCAGATCGCGCTCGCCTGGCTGCTGCACCAGCCGGCGGTGACGAGCGTCATCATCGGCGCCAAGAAGGCGGAGCAGCTCGCCGACAACATCGCCGCGACCGAGGTCTCGCTCGACGCCGGCGAGCTCGCCCGCCTCGACGACGTCAGCCGCCTGCCGGCCGAATACCCGGGTTGGATGTTGACGCGCCAGGGCGAGGTCCGGCACAAGCAGATGGCCGAGTCGCGCCGACCCGGCGGCGCCGGCTGAGATCGTCTCGCCCGCGCCCGGCGCGGATCGCAACGGAGCGGCCGCGGCCGCGGGGAGCAGCGTCGTGGCAGAAGAACGCAAGGTCTGCGTCGTCACCGGGTCGTCGTCGGGGATCGGCGCGGCGACGGCACGGCTCTACGCGCAGAACCGCTGGAACGTCGTCGTCAACTATTCGCGCGAGGCGGCCCCGGCCGAGGCGGTGGCGCACGAATGCCGCGCACTCGGCGCCGACGCGCTCGTCGTCCGCGCCGACATCGCCTCGGACGCCGACTGCCGCCGTCTCGCCACGCTCGTCGAGGCGCGCTTCGGCCGCGCCGACGTGCTCGTCAACAACGCCGGCACGACCAAGTTCGTCGCCGCGAAAGACCTCGACGGCCTCGACGCCGACGACTTCCAGCGCATCTACGCCGTCAACGTCGTCGGCGCCTTCCAGATGGTGCGGGCGTTCGCGCCGATGCTCGGCCGCCAGCCGGGCGCGGCGATCGTCAACATCTCGTCGATCGCGGCGCTCATGGGCACCGGCTCGTCGCTCGCCTACATGGCGAGCAAGGGCGCGCTCAACGCGCTCACGATCGGCCTGGCGCGCTCGCTCGCGCCGGCGATCCGCGTCAACGCGATCGCGCCCGGCCTGGTCGAGACGCCGTGGATGCAGAAGGGCCTCGGCGACGAGCGCTACGCGGCGACGGTCGAGGGCTATCGCGCGCGCGCGGCGCTCGACGCGGTGATCGCGCCCGAAGACGTCGCCGAGGCCGCCTGGTTCCTCGGCGTCAAGGCAACCAAGACGACCGGCGAGGTGCTGCTGCTCGACGCCGGCCTGCGCCTGACGCGCGGCTAGCCGGCGACGCGGCATCGATCGGGTCGGGCCTGGCGCCGATTCCTTGCGCCGACCGGTGCTCGCCGCGGGCCCGGCGGCGATCGACCAGGGGCAAAACAATCAGAATGCCGGTCGTGCAGATCGCCCTTCGGACCCGCGCCCCGGCGCCGATGCGCCGCCTCGCCCGCTGATCGGCGCCGATGCGTCCCGCTCCGCTCCGCCATCGCCTCCTCCTCCTCGCCGCGGTGGCGATCCTGCCGCTGGCGCTGATGTCGGGGATCGCCCTGCAGGCGCTCTTCGAGCAGCAGCGGCGCCAGACCGAGCAGTCGTCGCTCGACCTGGCGCGCGCGCTGGCGACCGCCGTCGACACCGAGCTGCGCCTGACCGTCTCGGCCCTGCAGTCGCTCGCGCTCACCGACCCGCTCGGCACCGCCGGCGAGGTCGACCTCGCCAATGCCTACGAATCCGCCAAGCGGGTCCTGGCGGCGCGCCCGGAATGGCGCGCGGTGCTGCTGGCGACGCCGGCGGGCGTGCCGCTCTTCAACACCGGCACCGCCTTCGGCGAGCCGGCGCCGCGCGTCAGCGACCTGGACAGCCTCGCCGAGGTCGTGGAGACGGGCGCGCCGGTGGTCGGCCGGCTCGCCCGCGGCCCGCTCGGCAACCTCGGCATTCCGGTGCGCGTTCCGGTCGAGCGCGGCGGCAAGCTGCGCTATGTGCTGACGGCGATCGTTCGCCCGGACGCGATCCTGCGCGTCGTCAACGCCCAGCGCATTCCCGACGACTGGATCGTCTCGGTCTTCGATTCGAAGAACGTTCGCGTCGCCCGCTCGCGCGACCACGAGCGCTTCGTCGGCTCGGCGCCTTCGCCTTCGCTGCAGGCGTTGATCGGATCGCTCGGCGACCGCAACGAAACCGTCGGCGCGTCGTCGACGATCGAAGGCACCCAGGTGCACACCGCCATCGCCCGCGTCCGCTCGAACCACTGGGTGGTCGCGCTCGGCGTGCCGTCGGCGGTCGAGGCGAGCGCGCTGCGCGATTCGGCGCTCGCCTACGGCGGCGGCATCCTGCTCTCGCTCGGCCTGGGCAGCCTCGCCGCCTGGCTTCTCTCGGGCAGCATCGCCACGCCGATCGCGCGCCTGCGCGACGCCGCCTCGGCGCTCGGCCGAGGCGCGCCGGTCGAGGAGGTGAAGGCCGGGCTGGTCGAGATCGAGGCGGTCGCCGAGGCGCTCGTCGCCGCCTCGGCGCTGAGCCGGCAGGGCGAGGCCGAGCGCGAGATGCTGCTCGACGCCGAGCGCACGGCGCGCGCGACCGCCGAGCAGGCGCAGGCGCGCCTGCAGCAGCTCGTCGGCGCCGGCGCGCTGCTCTCGCGCTCGCTCGAGGAAGCGACGACGCTGGCTGGGATCGCCTCGCTGATCGTGCCGAGCATCGCCGACATCTGCCGCATCGACCTGCTCGACAAGAGCGGCACGCTGCAACGCAAGCTCACCCACCACGTCGATCCGGCGCGCGAGGCCGAGATGCTCGGCTTCGTCAGCCAGAACGTCTCGACGCCCGACACGCCGGGCTCGTTCGCCTGGGCGGTGGCGACCGGCAAGACCTTCTTCGCCAACCTCGAGCCGGGCGACGCCGAGCGGTTCGTCGACCCGACCTTCCGCGCCTTCGTGCAGGGCTTCGGCATCGGCGCCGCCTGTGTCGTGCCGCTGATCGCGCGCGGCCGCACGATCGGGGCGATGTGCGCGCTGCAGGCGGAATCCGGGCGCCGCTTCGGCGCCGAGGACGGCGCCCTGATCGGCGAGCTCGCGCAGCGCGCCGCGCTGGCGCTCGACAACGTGCGCCTGTTCGGCGAAGCGCGCGATGCCCTGCACGAGGCCGAGGT
>DASYKC010000245.1:0-5823 GCA_035995885.1 Caldimonas sp.
CAATGGGAGCACACGATCCTCGTCACCGACAGCGGCTACGAAGTGATGACGCTCTCCGCCGGCTCGCCGCCGCCCCCGGCCTTCGTCGCCGGCTGACGCCAGCCGCGCCGTGAACACGCGCGATCCCACCATCGCCGCGGCCACGCCGCCAGCCACGGTCAGCGGACGCGACGCCAGCATCGCGTCCCCCACGCGCGCGCCGGCCGAGCTGCGCGCGCGCTTTCGCGTCGCCAAGGCGGAGCGGCTCGAGCGCTTCCTCGCGGCGCGGCCCACCGCGCGCGCCGCGCTCCGCCTCGTCCGCACGCTCGCCGACGACGTTGACGTCACCCTGTGCGAACTCTGGCGCGAGGCCGGGATGCCCGCCGACGCCGCCCTCGTCGCCGTCGGTGGCTACGGCCGCGGCGAGCTGTTTCCGTATTCCGACGTCGACGTCCTCGTCCTCCTGCCGTCGCTCGCTGCCGCCGCCGACGAAGTCCGCGACGCGGCGACCGAGCGCTTCATCACCGCGTGCTGGGACGCCGGCCTCGAGATCGGCTCGAGCGTGCGCACCGTCGACGAATGCGTCGCCATGGCGCTCGCCGACGTCACCGTGCAGACGGCGCTGCTCGAGTCGCGCTTCCTGTGCGGCGAGCGCAAGGCGTTCAAGGCGTTCGAGCGCGCGACCGCGCAGGCGATGGACGCCCGGGCCTTCCTGCGCGCCAAGACGCTCGAGATGCGCCAGCGCCACCAGAAGTACGAGAACACGCCCTACTCGCTCGAGCCCAACTGCAAGGAGAGCCCGGGCGGCCTGCGCGACCTGCAGACCGTGATCTGGGTCGCGCGCGCTGCCGGCTTCGGCCGCAAGTGGCAGGAGCTCGCCGCGCACGGCCTGATCACGCCGTTCGAGGTGCGCCAGCTGCAGCGCAACGAGGGCATGCTGAAGCTGATCCGCGCGCGCCTCCATGCGATCGCCGGCCGACGCGAGGACCGGCTCGTGTTCGACCTGCAGACCGCCGTCGCCGAGAGCTTCGGCTACCGCTCGCTCAGCGGCCAGCGCGCCTCCGAGCGGCTGATGCGCCGCTACTACTGGGCAGCCAAGGCGGTGACGCAGCTGAGCCAGATCCTGATGCTCAACATCGAGGAGCGCATCGCCGGCCTGGAGGACGCGCCGATGCGGCCGATCTCGGCGAAGTTCCTCGAGAAGAGCGGCATGCTCGAGGTCGCGAGCGACGACCTCTACGAGCGCGATCCGCACGCCATCCTCGAGACCTTCCTCGTCTACCAGCAGACCGTCGGGCCGAAGGGCCTGTCGGCGCGGACGCTGCGCGCGCTCTACAACGCGCGCCACCTGATGGACGCGAAGTTCCGGCGCGATCCGGTCAACCACGCGACCTTCATGAAGATCCTGAAGGCGGGCGGCGGGCAGACGCACGCGTTCCGGCTGATGAACGAGACCAGCGTGCTCGGCCGCTATCTCTGGGTGTTCCGGCGCATCGTCGGCCAGATGCAGCACGACCTCTTCCACGTCTACACGGTCGACCAGCACATCATCATGGTGCTGCGCAACGTGCGCCGCTTCCTCATCCCCGAGCACGCCCACGAGTACCCGTTCTGCTCGCAGCTGGCGTCGACCTTCGACCGGCCGTGGGTGCTCTACATCGCCGCCCTCTTCCACGACATCGCCAAGGGCCGCGGCGGCGATCACTCCGAGCTCGGCATGCGCGAGGTGCGACGCTTCTGCCGCGACCACGGCGTCGCCGGCGAGGACGCGGCGCTGCTCGAATGGCTCGTCGCCGAGCATCTGACGATGTCGCGCGTCGCCCAGAAGGAAGACCTCTCCGACCCCGACGTGATCGCCGATTTCGCCGCCAAGGTCGGCAGCGAGCGGCGCCTCACCGCGCTCTATCTGCTCACCGTCGCCGACGTGCGCGGCACGAGCCCGAAGGTCTGGAACGCCTGGAAGGGCAAGCTTCTCGAGGACCTCTATCGCCTGACCTTGCGCGCGCTCGGCGGCTCGCGGCCCAACCTCGACGCCGAGATCGAGGCGACCAAGCTCGAGGCGCGCCTGCTCCTCAACCTGGCGATGCTGCCGGGCACGATCGAGGTGCCGCTCTGGCGAACGCTCGAGCTGAGCTACTTCGCGCGCCACGACGCGAGCGAGATCGCCTGGCACACGCGCTCCCTCATCGACCTCGTCGATTCGCCCAAGCCGGTCGTTCGCGCCCGCGTCAGCCCGCTCGGGGTCGGCCTGCAGGTGCTCGTCTACGCGCCCGACCGCCAGGACCTGTTCGCGCGCACCTGCGGCTACTTCGACAGCGCCAACTTCAACATCCTCGACGCCAAGGTCCACACCACCGCGATCGGCTACGCGCTCGACACCTTCCTCGTCATCAGCCCGCACCTCGAGCCGCTCTACCGCGACCTGATCGCCTACGTCGAGACGCAGCTGGCGATCGCGCTGCAGGCGACCGGGCCGCTGCCCGAGCCGAGCCGCGGCCGCATCTCGCGCCGGGTCCGCTCGTTCCCGGTGACGCCGCGCGTGACCTTGCGCCCCGACGAGCGCGCCCAGCGCTGGCTGCTCGCGGTCTCGACGAGCGATCGCTCGGGCTTGCTCTACGCGATCTCGCGCGTTCTCGCACGCCACGACATCAACCTGCAGCTCGCCAAGATCACGACCCTCGGCGAGCGCGTCGAGGACACCTTCCTGATCGACGGCAGCGCGCTGCAGCAGAACAAGATGCAGCTGCAGATCGAGACCGAGATGCTCGACGCGATTGTTTAGCCCCCACGCTCCCGTTGGTCGCTGCCCCCCGAGGGGGCGCGGCCGGCCTTGGGGCGGCCCGGCGCCCGGCCGGCCGCGGCATCGTCGCGCCTTTGCCATTGCCGCCGATCCGTGGCGTTGATCCGCGTCAGCGCCGCCGAGGCGATCGCCGACCTCGGCCGCTTCGACACCATCGTCGACGCACGCTCGCAGGCCGAGTTCGCCGAGGACCGGCTGCCGGGCGCCGTCAACTGGCCTGCGCTCGACGACGCCGAGCGGCAATGGATCGGCACCGAGTACAAGCAGGTCTCGGCGTTCGAGGCGAAGAAGCGCGGCGCCGCGATCGTCGCGCGCAACGTCGCCGCCCACATCGAAGCGCACGTGCTCGACAAGCCGCGCGAGTGGACGCCGCTCGTCTACTGCTGGCGCGGCGGCAAGCGCAGCGGCGCGCTGGCGACGGTCCTCGAGCAGATCGGCTTTCGCGTCCACGTCCTCGAGGGCGGCTACCGCGAGTACCGGCGCGCCGTCGTCGCCGAGCTCGAGACGCTGCCGGCGCGCTTCGCGTGGCGCGTCGTCTGCGGCCCGACCGGCTCGGGCAAGAGCCGCCTGCTCGCCGAGCTCGCGCGCCAGGGCACGCAGGTGCTCGACCTCGAGACGCTCGCCAACCATCGCGGCTCGGTGCTCGGCCTCGTCCCCGGCAGCACCCAGCCGTCGCAGAAGGAATTCGACAGCCGCGTCTGGGACGCCTTGCGCCGCTTCGATCCGGCACGCCCGGTGTTCGTCGAGAGCGAGAGCAAGAAGGTCGGCGACTTGCGTGTGCCCGAGGCATTGATCCGGCGCATGCGTGCAGCGCCCTGCGTCTGGCTCGAGCTGCCGCTCGCGCAGCGCGTCGCCCTCCTGATCGAGGACTACGACTTCTTCGTCCTCGACAACGACGCGTTCTGCGCCCGCCTGGACGCGCTGCGCGTCCTGCGCGGCCACGAGGTCGTCAATGCGTGGCAGGAAGCGGCCCGCGCGAGCCGCACCGCCGAGGTCGTCGAGGCGCTGCTGGTCATTCACTACGACCCGATCTACCTCGAGTCGATGCGACGCAACTTCCCGGCGCTGGCGGCGCCGGACTGTCTTTCGATCGCCTGGGACGGCAGCGCGGCCGGGCTCGGCGCCGCCGCTCGCGCGGCTGCGGCGTCCTGACAAGGACGGATTCGCTGCCGACACAAAGCAAACGGCCCCGGATCGTTCCGGGGCCGTCGGCGTCGAACCGAGAAGGTCAGGCTGCCTTGCGACGCCTCGCCACGAAGCCCATGATGCCGAGGCCGGCGAGCATCAGCGCGTAGGTCTCGGGCTCGGGGACGGCGGCGGTCACGCCGACCGCGCCGGTGGCGCCGAAGCTCCGATCGTCGAGCTTCCAGACGGCGTCGGCGGCGAAGTACGCCGGGCCGAGGCTGCCGGCGCCGGTGCTCAGCACCAGGAAATCGGCGATGCTGGCGTTGGCAACCGTGAAGGTCAGCGGATCGTTGTAGCCCCCCGCCGAGTTGCCGTTGCTGCAAACCGTCAGGCAGGCGACGCCGAACTTGAAGGTCCCGAACGGCGGGTTGACCGCGGTCGGCGTGGTGACGCTGAAGGTCTGCGGGCCGGCGTCGGTGATCGTGCCGATGTCCGCCAGCGAAACGCCGGTGCCGTTGAACGAGAACACGAAATGATTGCCTGTCGTGACGAAGTTGAATTCGGGATCGAGCGAGACGTTGAAGAGAACGTTCGAGCCGACCTGGGTCAGCGAGACCTTGCCGTAGGTCGGTGCGCCGAACGCGGCGACCTCGGTCGCGCCGAAGAAGTAGTCGGCGGCCGCTGCCGGCAACGCAACGCTGCCGAGCCCGATCACGGCAGCAGCGCAGAACAGTTTGGAATGAATCTTCAAGTAGCCTCAGTGGTGGCGCGGCAGGTCTCTGCAGCTTGTGCCGAAGTATCCCGAGGAAGTGCCTTGCGCAGTCCCCCCTGACTCGGGGACGGTCGCATCGAAACGCATGCGCAATCGCACGCCGACCAGCAATCGCGATCGCAATGGTGATCGTCGCCCGCGGGCGTGTGCTCTAACCCGCGTTCGCGGGGTTGCGTCGCTCGGATTCCTGCAGGAAGCGCGCGAGCTCCTTCGAGCCGCCGATCAGCCTGCCGCCGACGAACACCTGCGGCACCGTCTGCGCCTTGGCGATGGCGCCGAGCGCCTTGCTGCGGATGGTGTGCGGCAGCGGAATCTCGGCGTAGTCGTAGCCGGCCTCGCTCAGCATCTTCTTGGCCTCGGCGCAGAACGAGCAGCCCTCGCGCGTCAGGATCGCGATCGGCTCGGGCACGCGCGCGTCGGGATCGAGGTAGTGGAGCATCGTGTCGGCGTCAGACACCTCGAACGGGTCGCCGGGCTTCTGCGGCTCGAGGAACATCTTCTCGATCTTCTTGTCGCGCACGAGCATCGAGTAGCGCCACGAGCGCTTGCCGAAGTTGAGGTCGCTCTTGTCGACGAGCATCCCCATCGCCTCGGTGAAGGCGCCGTTGCCGTCGGGCAGGAGCAGGACGTTCTCGGCCTCCTGATCCTTGCCCCACTCCTCCATCACGAACGGGTCGTTGACGGCGACGCAGACGACCGTGTCGATGCCCTCATCGCGGAATACCGGCGCGAGCTCGTTGTAGCGCGGCAGGTGGGTCGACGAGCAGGTCGGCGTGAAGGCGCCGGGCAGCGAGAAGACGATCACGTTCTTGCCGGCGAACAGCTCGTCGGTGGTGACGGTCGTCCACTCGCCGTTGCGGCGCATGCGGAAGGCGACGTCGGGGACGTTCTGACCTTCGCGGTTGGGAAGGGTTTGCTCGGCCATGGCGGATCGGACTCGAAGGAAGGGGGGACAGGGAGCGGCAATTCGCGCGCCCGTCGCCGCCCGGCGAGCAACGGCGCGCTGGCACCGCTCCTCGTCGCCGCCTCACCCCATGTGCAGCCCGCCGTTGACGGAGAAGTCGGCGCCGGTCGCGAAGCCCGATTCGTCCGACGCGACCCACGAGACCATCGAGGCGATGTCCTGCGGCGTGCCGAGGCGCTTGAC